>NZ_JBHLZP010001011.1:0-1437 GCF_042429965.1 Actinoallomurus acaciae | reverse complement strand
CCGGCGCGTCGCGCCGGACCGACGACGGGCAGGGGCTGCGGCTCGCCGCCCAGCCCACCCTGCGCACCCCGGCCCAGGCGGACCAGCGGTCGCCGGAGGTCGACTGCCCGGCCGCGCTCAGCTGCAGCTGGGTCCCCGCGCCGTACGTCCAGCTCGACCCGAACGACTCCACCAAGTACGGCAACCACGACATCTCGGACCGGCCGCGGACGACGAAGATCAAGTACATCGTCATCCACGACACCGAGGCCACCTACGACCAGTCGCTGCAGCTCGCCCAGGACAAGACCTACCTCGGCTGGAACTACACGATCAGGTCCGCGGACGGCGCCGTCGCCCAGCATCTGCGGGCCAAGGACATCGGCTGGCACGCGGGCAACTGGTACGTCAACACGACCTCCATCGGCGTCGAGCACGAGGGCGTTCTCGCCCAGGGCGGCACCTGGTACACCGAGGCGATGTACCGCAGCTCGGCCCAGCTCGTCCGCCATCTCGCGGCCGAGTACGGCGTACCGATCGACCGGGCGCACATCCTCGGCCACGACATGGTGCCCGGCCAGACGACGAGCGCCGTCGCGGAGCAGCACGTCGACCCCGGCCCGTACTGGGACTGGGCGCACTACTTCGCTCTCATGGGCAGGCCGCTGAACGGCACGGCGAAGGCCGGTTCGACCGGGCTGGTGATGATCCGCCCGGAGTACGCCACCAACAACGTGCCGTACACGGGCTGTGACAAGAGCGGCTCCGACACGCCCTGCCCGGAGCACGGTTCGTCGGCGGTCGTCCTGCGGACGGCGCCGAGCGAGTCCGCGCCGCTGGTGAAGGACGTCGCCATGCACACGACGAACGGCGGCACGGCCACGATGGACGTGGCGGACATGGGCGCGCACGCCGCGACCGGCCAGCGGTACCTGGTGGCCGGCCGGCAGGGCGACTGGACCGCGATCTGGTATCTGGGCCAGCGCGCGTGGTTCCACGACCCGGCCTCGGCGCCGGTCTCGGTCCCCGTGCACGGCCTCGTGGCGGTTCCGCGGCAGGGGGTGACCTCCGTGCCGGTGTACGGATGGCCGTTCCCCGAAGCGTCGGCCTACCCCAAGAACGTGCCGGTGCAGGAGATCTCGGCGCTGCCGTACCAGTTCACCGGCGGCCAGGGCTACGCGGTCGGCGGCGGCAACCGCAGCCAGTACTACTACGCCAAGACCTTCAACCTGAGCGAACACGTGATGGTGCGAGGGAAGACCGCCTACTACCAGATCCAGATCGGCCACCGGGTGGGCTACGTCAGGACCTCGGACGTGTCCCTCCGCGCCAGGTGAGCGACCCGGGCCGAGCACGCGGGCCCCTGCCTCCGTACCGTCCGGAGGCAGGGGCCCTTCTCGTGCCCGTGGCGGGGGCCGTCAGCAGCGGGCGCCGGGCGGCAGCGGCGGCAGGGTTCGG
>NZ_JBHLZP010001010.1:0-1440 GCF_042429965.1 Actinoallomurus acaciae | reverse complement strand
GCGGGCGCTTCCGCTCGTGCTGACGGGCCTGGCCGCGCTCGCGGGCATCGTCACCTGGTCCGCCTGGCCGGCCTCCCACCATCGGCCGGCGACCGTGCCATCACCCTCGGCGGCGGTCCGGCATCCGTCCTCCACCCCGGCCAAGGCGACTCCACGGCCCGCGGCCAAGCGCTTCCAGCCTCCGGCCCGCCGGGGGAACCACGCCGGGCACGGCCCGGGAAGACACGGCAGACACCCCGGGCACGGCAAGGGCGGGCACTGAGCCTCCACGAGCCCCCCCGCACCGTTCGCCGGGCGAGGACGCCGACGCGCTCCACCGCCCGACCGGGCGCCGACGAACCTCGATGGATTCTGGCGACCTCGATGTAGCGGGGCCACCCGCCGCCGGCGATGTCATGGGTGTGTGCTCTTCCGCTCGACGATCGGAGACGGCGTGGCCCTGACCAGAGAGACGATGACCGACGAGCAGCGCAAGTCCGTCATCCTCGAATATCTCAAGGCGTTCGACAACGGGGGAGTCACCTCGACGGGCGACGGCATCCTCGACCTGTTCGCCGAGGACGCCCAGGCGTACTTCCCCAAGTGGGGCCTTGCCAACGGCAAGGAGGAGATCGGCCGGATGTTCGGCGACGTCGGGTCCACGATCAAGAAGATCGAGCACCACTATGCGCACTTCAACTGGGTCTTCTCCGGCGGTGACGTGGTGGTGGTCGAGGGCACGAGCCACGGCGAGCACCGCGACGGCCCCTGGCGCGCCGGCGTGCCGGAGTGGGCCGCGGGCCGCTGGTGCGACGTCTTCGAGATCCGCGACTGGAAGGTCCAGCGTCTCTTCATCTACCTCGACCCCGACTACGCGGCCAAGGACACCGAGCGCTACCCCTGGCTGGCCGATCGGGCCTGAGGCTGTCCGGCGAGGGTGAGGGCGGCGAGGTGGTTCGGGTCGCGGGTCAGGACTCCGGCGATCCCCGCCCGCGCCTCGTCGCGCCGTCCGTTCAGCTCGGCCACTTGGGCGGCGAGGAAGGCCGCCGCGGTCTCGTGGCGGGCCCGGAGGTCGTCGGTGAACAGCAGCATCGTCGGCAGGGACGTGGCGAAGTAGTCGACCCGCGCGGGGGCCGCCCGCAGCTGCGCGACGTAGGCCTCCAGGCCGGTGACCAGATCCGCGGCGAGATCCTCGCGGCCCAGGCGGCGCCACGCCAGAACGGAGAAGTACGTCATCTCGCTGTACGGCCGGGTGCTCATCTCCTGGAAGTCGCCGTCGGCGGTGGCCGCCCGCGTCCAGGCCTCACGGGCGGCCGCCGTCTCCCCGGCGGCGGCATGGGCGTCGCCGAGCAGCAGGAGCAGGTCGGCGCAGTTGGCCAGCGGGTGGCGGGCCTCGCCGAGGGACTCGGGGGGATCGAGCGCGGCACGGGCGTGGGCCCCGGCTCCGGCGGCGTCGCCGGC
>NZ_JBHLZP010001009.1:0-1445 GCF_042429965.1 Actinoallomurus acaciae | reverse complement strand
GCGCGGGCGCCTCTCCCCCGGCCACGCGACGCAGGAACGCACGTATCGCGTCCGGCGGCGGCCGGTGTGCCGGGTCGCGGGCGAGCATGGCCATGAGAAGCGGGCCGAGCGGCCCCGACCGGTGCGGCGGGGCGGGCTCCTCGGTCAGCACGGCGCTCAGCGTGCCCGCCACCGTCCGCCGGGCGAACGGCGACCGGCCCTCCGCCGCGGCGTAGAGCGTGGCCCCGAGCGACCACAGGTCCGAGGGCGGCCCGGCGGTGTCACCGCGAAGGCGCTCGGGCGCCATGTAACCCGGCGACCCGACCAGGCCGCCGGAGGCGGTCAGCGACACGTCGCCGGCGAGCGTGGCGATGCCGAAGTCGGTGAGGACCACCCGGCCGTCGTCGCAGAGGAAGATGTTGCCCGGCTTGACGTCGCGGTGGAGCACTCCCTCCGCGTGGGCCACGCCGAGTGCGTCCAGCACGGCCAGCCCGATCTCGGCCACCCGGTGCGGGGGCAGCGGTCCGGCCTCGTCGAGGGCGCGGCCGGCCAGCAGCTCCATCACGATCCACGGCCGGTCGTCCTCGGCGATCACGTCGTGTACCCCGATGATCGACTCGTGTCTCAGCCGGGACGACACCCGGGCCTCGCGGATCGCGCGTTCGCACAGGGCGGCGCGGCGTTCGGCGGTGATCCCCGTGGGCAGTGAGAGCTCCTTGACCGCGACCGTACGTCCCAGCACCTGGTCGTCGGCACGCCAGACCGCGCCCATGCCACCACGGCCCAGCTGCGCCGACAGCCGGTAGCGCCCGGCCAGCACCCGGGTCACGGCATCCGCCGCAGCGCCTGGGAGACCCACTTGGCGGTGTCGAGGGCGCCGGCGCGGATCCGCGCCGCGTCGCCGGAGCCGTCCGCGGCGGCGAACCAGATCGAGATGTAGAGGTTGCTGTCGCGGAACATCACGTCGGCCCGCTCCACGGTCCCCTTCTGGGAGGTCTCGGTCATGTAGGCGGCCTCTCCGACCCCTGAGACGCGTCGTGCCGCGCTCTGCCGCGCGCCGGTACGCCGTACCCCGATCTCGTCCCAGCCCCACGCGATGCCGGAACTCGGCCTGCTGTCGGCGGCGTACTGCTCGTTGTAGGAGGCGCGAGCCGCGTCGGGCGTGGCGGTCCACGGGTCCTCGGCCGTCGTCCCGGTCGTGCGGTCGTAGACGGACTCCGCCGAGACGGAGATGGCCTGGTGGCGTGCTGCCGCGAACCAGGCGCACGAGTGGGCGTCGGGTTTTTTCGACGCGTGCGGGATCAGCCGGGCGACCTGGGCCGGGGTGAGCAGGGCGCAGAAGTCGAACGGCCTGACGTATCGGCCGGCGGCGGACGGGCTCGCCGCCGGGGAGGCGGCGGCCGTCGTGGACCGCGCGACGGAGGGGCGGGCGTGCGGGTGGTCCGCTCCCCGGGCGCGGAGGGCGA
>NZ_JBHLZP010001008.1:0-1449 GCF_042429965.1 Actinoallomurus acaciae | reverse complement strand
AGCTGGCCGACCTCGCCTCGGCCGCGCTGGAGGCCGGGCTGGCCATCGCCCGCGCCGAGCTCGGCGAGCTGGCCGGCCTGTGCCGGCTCGCCGTCATCGGCATGGGCAAGTGCGGCGGGCGCGAGCTGAACTACGTCAGCGACGTCGACGTCGTCTTCGTCGCCGAGCCCGCGCCGGGTCAGGACGAGGACGCCGCGCTGCGGGCCGCCACCCGGCTGGCGTCCGGGATGATGCGCGCGTGCTCGGCCAGTACGCCGGAGGGCGCGCTGTGGGAGGTCGACGCCGCCCTGCGCCCGGAGGGCAGGTCCGGGCCGCTCGTCCGTACGATGGCCAGCCACCGGGCGTACTACGAGCGCTGGGCCAAGACCTGGGAGTTCCAGGCGCTGCTCAAGGCCCGCCCGGTGGCCGGCGACCTCGAGCTGGGCGAGGAGTACGTCCGCACGCTCGCGTCTCTGGTGTGGAGCGCCGCCGGGCGCGACAACTTCGTCGAGGACGTCCAGGCGATGCGCCGCCGCGTCGAGGAGCACATCGCGCCGGAGCAGGCCGGGCGGCAGCTGAAGCTCGGCCCCGGCGGGCTGCGCGACGTGGAGTTCGCGGTACAGCTGCTCCAGCTCGTGCACGGCCGGGCCGACGAGGAACTGCGCGGCCCGAACACCCTGATCGCGCTGAAGAAACTGTCCTGGGGCGGGTACGTCGGCCGGGGCGACGCCGCCGCGCTCGGCACCGCGTACCGCTTCCTCCGCCGCGTCGAGCACCTCATCCAGCTCCACCGGCTCCGGCGCAACCACCTCGTGCCCGAGGACGAGCAGAGCCTGCGGCGCCTCGGCCGGGCGCTCGGATTCCGGGTGAACCCGGTGGAGGAGTTCACCGCCGAGTGGCGCCGGCACGCGCGTGAGGTACGGCGGCTGCACGAGAAGCTCTTCTACCGGCCGCTGCTCCAGGCGGTCGCCCGGCTGCCCGGCGACGAGGTCCGGCTCACCCGCGAGGCCGCCCGCATCCGCCTGGAGGCCCTCGGCTACAACGACCCGGCGGGCGCCCTCCGCCACCTGGAGGCCCTGACCGCCGGGGTGTCGCGGCGCGCCTCCATCCAGCGCACGCTGCTGCCGGTGATGCTCGACTGGTTCGCCGACTATCCGGACCCCGACGCCGGGCTGCTCGGGTTCCGCCAGGTCAGCGATGCTCTCGGCACGACACCCTGGTACCTGCGGCTGCTCCGCGACGACGTCGCCGTGGCCGAGCGGATGGCGCGGGTGCTGGCCTCCAGCCGGTACGCCACCGAGCTGCTGCTGCGCGCCCCGGAGGCGGTCGGCATGCTGCGCGCCGAGACCGAGCTGACCCCCCGCTCGGCCGATGCCCTGCGGGGAGAGGCGCAGTCGGCCGTGGGCCGCTACCTGGCCTCGCCGCACGACCTGTCGGCGGACGCCGTCGCGGCGGTGCGCGGCCTGCGCC
>NZ_JBHLZP010001007.1:0-1450 GCF_042429965.1 Actinoallomurus acaciae | reverse complement strand
GGACCCGCTGCGCGGCGCGACGGCCGCGGCCGCCGTGGAGCTGGTGCACGCCTTCTCCCTGCTCCACGACGACATCATGGACGACGACCGTACGCGGCGGCACCGGCCGACGGCCTGGGTGGTCTTCGGCCGCTCGGCCGCCATCCTCACCGGTGACGCCCTGCTCATCCTGGCCATGGACCTCCTGCTCGAACAGGGCACCCGCGGCGCGGTCGGCGCGGCCCGCTGCCTGAGCGCCGCCACGCAGCGGCTCATCGCCGGGCAGGCCGCGGACCTGGAGTTCGAGCACCGGCAGGACGTCGGGGTGGAGGAGTGCCGCCGGATGGCGGCGAACAAGACCGGGGCGCTGCTGGCCTGCGCCTGCTCGATCGGCGCCCTGTACGTCGAGGCGCCCCGGCCGCTGGTGACCGCGCTGGCGGCGTACGGAGCCGAGATCGGCCTGGCCTTCCAGCTGTCCGATGACCTGCTCGGCATCTGGGGCGACCCGCGGACCACCGGCAAGCCGGCCCTGTCGGACCTGCGGGCGCGCAAGAAGACCCTTCCGGCGGTGGCCGCGCTGACCAGCGACACCGTCGCCGGCCGGCGGCTGGCCGAACTGCTCGCCGGTTCCGGGCCCCTGTCCGAGGCGGACCTGCGCGAGGCCGCCCAGCTCATCGACCAGGCCGGCGGCCGAGCGTGGGCCGAGAAACAGGCCCAGCACCACCTCGACGCCTCCGAACGCATCCTCGGCGGCACACCGATGCCCGCCGACGTACGCGCCGAGTTCTCCGACATCGCCCGCTTCATCACCTCTCGGGACCACTAGATGACCACACTCCAGACCTCGCACCCGGCCGCCCGTACCCGGGCCGCCCTCGACGCGGCGACCGGCCACCTCCTCGACCTGCGGTCCCCGCGCGGCTGGTGGAAGGGCGAACTGCAGACGAACGTCACGATGGACGCCGAGGATCTGCTCCTGCGGGAGTTCCTGGGTATCCGCACACCCCACGAGACCGCGGAGGCGGCCCGCTGGATCCGCTCGCAGCAGCGCGAGGACGGCACGTGGGCGAACTTCCACGGCGGCCCCGGAGACCTGTCCACGACGATCGAGGCGTACGCCGCGCTGCGGCTGGCCGACGACGCACCCGACGCCCCGCACATGCGGGCCGCGCGTGACTTCGTCCGCCGGGAGGGCGGGATCGAGGCGAGCCGGGTGTTCACCCGGATCTGGCTGGCGATGTTCGGCCAGTGGTCCTGGGACGCCCTGCCCGTCCTGCCGCCGGAAATGATGTTCCTGCCGCCGTGGTTCCCGCTCAACGTCTACGACTGGGCGTGCTGGGCCCGGCAGACCATCGTGCCGCTCACGGTCGTCAGCGCGCACCGGCCGGTGCGCCCGCTGCCGTTCGACCTGGCGGAGCTGCGGACCGGCCGGCCCGCGGCCCGGCGTCCCGCGCCGGGCTGGGAGACGGTC
>NZ_JBHLZP010001006.1:0-1461 GCF_042429965.1 Actinoallomurus acaciae | reverse complement strand
GCCTGGCGCGCGGCCGCGCGGTGCTGAGCGAGCTCGGCCTGACCGCGCACGGCTTCACCCCGTCCGGCTGGCTGGCCGCCGCCGCGCCAGACCGCGCGTTGGCCCAGGCCGGATTCCGCTACACCACCTCCCATTTCGGCGTGCTCGACCTGCGGAGCGGGCGGACGTACCGCAGGTTCGCCCTCTCTCACCGTCCCGGCGGGACGGGGGAGCGGCTCGGCGCCGTGATGATGGAACGCTGGGCGCGGTGGAGCGCCGGCCGCGGTGGTCTGGTCCGGGTCGCGCTGCACCCCGACGACCTGACCCGTCCCGGCCTCCGGGACGCCACGCTGCGCGCGATCGAGGCGGTGCTCGCGGCCGGTGGACGGGCGGTCACGTACGCGGACGTGGTGCCGGACGGCGCGGGGGCGCGTTGAGAATCGTGCAGGTCGCCAACTTCTACGCTCCGACGTCGGGTGGCCTGCGCGTCGCGCTCGACGAGACCGGCCGGGGCTTCCGGCGGTACGGCCACGAGCGGATCCTCATCGTGCCGGGGCGTACCGGCTCGGTGGAACAGACACCGGCCGGGCAGCGCGTCACCGTGCGCGGCCTGAGCCTGCCCGGGCTCGGGAACTACCGTGTGCTGACCGGCCGCCGGCGCGTACGCCGTCTGCTGGACGCGCGGCCGCCGGACGTGCTGGAGGTGAGCGACAAGACCAGCCTGTTCTGGCTGGCCCGCTGGAGCCGTCGTCGCGGGGTGCCGCTGGTGCTGTTCTCCCACGAACGCCTCGACGCGATCCTGTACTCGCGGGTGCCGCGCTGGTTCCCGTTGCGAGCCGCCACGGACTCCGTCAACCGACGCCTCGCCCGTCTCGCCGACGAGGTCATCGTCACCTCGGGCTTCTCCGGCGCCGAGTTCGACCGGGTCGGCGCGGGCAACGTCCGGCGGATCCCGCTGGGCGTCGACCTCGAGACGTTCCGGCCGGCGGACCGGGCGGTCTGCGGGCATCCGGCGGACGATCGGCCGGTGCACCTGGTCACCGTCACCCGCCTGTCACGGGAGAAACGCCCGGAGCGCGCGATCGACTGCCTGCGCGTCCTGCGCGAGCGGGGAACGGCCGCCCAGCTCACCGTGATCGGTGACGGCCCGGACCGCCAGAGACTACGGCGCCGCGCCCGCGGTCTTCCCGTCACCTTCCTCGGGCATCTCGGCGACCGGAGCGCCATGGCCGGCTGGGTCGCGGGCGCCGATGTGGCGCTGTTCCCCTCGCCGGCGGAGACCTTCGGGCTGGCGACTCTCGAGGCGCTGGCGTGCGGGACGCCGGTCGTGGTGCCCGCGGCCGGCGCTGCGCGCGAACTGCTCGGCGGTACGGGCTCGGGAGTGGTGAGCGACGGGACGCCCGCCGGGATGGCCGAAGCCGTGCGCGACCTGCTGGAGATTCCCGAAGACCGGCGGCGCGCCGCGGCGCGGGCGGCGGCCGA
>NZ_JBHLZP010001005.1:0-1466 GCF_042429965.1 Actinoallomurus acaciae | reverse complement strand
GCGGGGCGTGGGCGTCCGCCTGCGTGTCGGAGATCGATCCGTCGCCTCTCGCCGGGTGGCTCGACCGCGGGTTCGCGGGGCTCCAGTTGCCCGCCGACGCCCTGCTCGACGCGGCGGGGTACGAGCGCTGCGCGCCGCTGCTGTCACTGCTGGAGGCACGCGACCTGCCGCTGTTCGTGCACCCCGGGATCGCGCCCGGCTCCGACGGGCCGTCCTGGTGGCCCGCGCTGGTCCCGTACGTGCAGCAGATGCACGCCGCGTGGTTCGCGGTCCGCGCGTTCGGCCGGGCGCGGCATCCACGGCTGCGGGTCTGCTTCGCGCTGCTCGCCGGGCTGGCCCCGCTGCACGGCGAGCGTCTCGCCGCGCGGGGCGGCGGCCGCGGCGAGGTCGACCGCGACGCCTTCCTCGAGACCTCCTCCTACGGTCCGCGCGCCGTGGACGCGACGATCCGGGCGCTCGGCATCGACACGATCGTGTGCGGCTCCGACCGGCCGTACGCACCACCGCTCGGCTTCGGGCCCGACTTCGGGGAGGCCGCCGAGCACGCCATCCGGGTGAGCAACCCGGAACGACTACTGATGGGAGAGGAGTGATCCGATGTCCTTCGAGTCACTGCCCGCACGGTGCCTCGACAAGCGCGAGCTACGTGAGCTCGTGGACGGCCTGGCGAAGGATCCGGAGTCGTGGCGCGAGCACGTGGCCTTCCCCGACGGGCAGCGACACTACGTGTCCCTCTACCGCGATGAGTACGTCGACGTCTGGCTGCTCTGCTGGACGCCGGCGAACGACACCGGCTGGCACGATCACGACATCTCCTCCGGCGCGGTCGCCGTCGTGGACGGCGCGCTGAAGGAGTGCAACCCCCGCATCGGCGGCGCCCACGTCGAGGTCACGGTCGAGCAGGGCGTGTCCTTCGCGTTCGGCCCCGAGCACATCCACCGTCTGGTCGGAGAGGCCGACCAGAGCGTCTCGATCCACGCCTACTCCCCTCCCCTGTGGCGTCTGGGGCAGTACTCCATCGACGATGGTGGAGTGATGCGCCGCGTCTCAGTCAGCTACGCCGACGAATTGCGCCCCCTCGACGCTGTCGCGTAACCGACCCGTCCCGCTATTATCCGGATTTCTAGCGTTATGCCTGTATTGCGCTGATCATCCGGTGATATGGCGGGACGGAGGAGGCCGGTGTCACTGACCGAGGCCCTGCGAACGGGCGCTCCGGACGCGTTCGGCGCGCTCTATGACGAGTACGCCGGGCCGCTCTACGCCTACTGCCATGTCATGGTCGGCGACGAGGCCGCCGACGCCGTACGCGACACCTTCATCGCCATCGCCCGGCACCCGGGCGAGGCGCCCTCCGACGACGGCGCGCTGCCGGTGTGGCTGCACGCTCTGGCCCGCTCGGAGTGCGTACGGCGCGGCGCCCTCGGGCGCCGCCCGGTGTCGGCCCCGCCGGCCGACCCGCTGCG
>NZ_JBHLZP010001004.1:0-1467 GCF_042429965.1 Actinoallomurus acaciae | reverse complement strand
GGCGCGCTGCGCGTCCGCACCCGCCCGGGGCACGAGGGCGGCGCCGCGCTCGCCGCGCCGGTCCGCTTCACCGTCGGCCCGGGCCGCGTCGAACTGGGCGACTGGGAGGACGCGGGTCTCGCGGAGTACAGCGGAGGAGTCCGCTACCGCCGCCGGATCGATCTGCCGGAGCGGGAGGTCCCGCCCGCGACGCTCGACCTGGGCCGCGTACGCGGAACGGCCGAGGTCACCGTGAACGGCCGCCCGGTCGGCACGCGCGTCTGCGCCCCGTACCGCTTCGACCTGACGGACGCGATCCGGCCGGGCGGGAACCTGATCGAGATCGTGGTGTACGGCACGCTGGCGCCCTATCTGGACGCGGTGAGCCCGACCCACTTCGTCTTCCCGGGCCAACGTGCGTCCGGCCTCTTCGGCCCCGTCCGCCTCGGAACCCGCGATTCGCCTCGACCGAGGTAGGCATCGACCCCGCGAACCCGGGTCAGCCGGCGACTCGGCGACGGCGGGCGCGCTGGCGGCAGGTCGGACCGCAGTAGCGGGGCGGACGCCCGGTGGGCCGGACCCGCAGCCGAGCACCGCACTCCACGCAATGTCTCACGTCCCGGCCCGCGGTTTCGTGACGCTGAAGGGAGGAGGAGTCACGAAACGCGGCGGTTTCCGTGACGGCAGGAGTCCGCAGCCCGTCCAGCAGCAGCCGCACCAGCCGCGCGCCGCGCGCCCGGTCCCGATGCGCCGAACGCAGTGCGGCGCCACCGACGATCAGCGCGGCCAGGTCGTCGGCCCGCACGTCGGCGCGTACGGCACCGGCCTGTCTCGCGTCGCGCAGCAGCTCATCCAGCGCCTCGCCGTACCGCTTCCCCGCGGCGGCCAGGAGGGCGTGCGGCCAGCCCCGGTCGGCCGTGAGCACGTCGCAGATGTGCTTGCGACTCGCGGTCTTCTCGATCACTTCGAGCAGGAACCCGAACAGCGCGTCACCGGGCACGGCACGGGCGGCCCACCGGCCCGCGGTGGTCACCAGGCCCTCGACGTGTTCGGCGAGCACCGCCTCTAGCAGGATCTCCTTGGTCGGGAAGTGCCGGTAGACGGTGCCGGCCTCGACCCCGGCGCCCTGCGCGATCCGGCCGAGCGACACCTCCAGCCCCTCTTCGGCGAACACGCGCATCGCGGTGCGCAGCACGATCTCCCGATTGCGGCGGGCGTCGGCGCGCTCGGCACGCGCGGAGGCCGGTGCTGCCGTCATGTCACGTAATCCTTGTCCGTGGCGTTGAACCGGGGGCAATATTCCGGATCGTGCCAGTATCCCCCACCTCCGGAACGGACGCCATGACCCCTGTGACACCGCCCGACTCCGACCACCCGATCCTCGTCACCGGCGCCACCGGCAAGCAGGGCGGCGCCACCGTGCGCCGGCTGCTCGCCGGGGGGTGGCCGGTACGCGCCCTGGTGCGCGACACGGCCGCACCCGCCGCC
>NZ_JBHLZP010001003.1:0-1480 GCF_042429965.1 Actinoallomurus acaciae | reverse complement strand
ATGGCGCTGCCCGGCGGCGTCTACGTCTACCAGGGCGAGGAACTCGGGCTCGTCGAGGTCGAGGACATCCCGGAGGAGCTCCTGCGGGACCCGGTGTGGGAACGTTCCGGGCACACCTCGCGCGGGCGGGACGGCTGCCGTGTGCCGCTCCCGTGGTCCGGGGACGCGCCGCCCTACGGCTTCGGCCCGGACGGCGTGACGACGTGGCTCCCGCAGCCGGCGTCCTGGACGGGCCTCACCGTCGAGGCCGAGTCCGCCGAGCCGGACTCGATGCTCGCGCTCTACCGCGCCGCGCTGCGCGTACGGCGGGAGCACCCGGCGCTCGGCGACGGCACGCTGCGCTGGCACGAGACCCCGGACGGCGTCCTGCTGTTCTCCCGTACGCCGGGCTTCGCGTGCGCGGTCAACGTGTCCGGCGCACCGTACGCGCTGCCCGCCCACCGTGACGTCCTGCTCGCCAGCGGTCCGATCGAGGGAGGTGTGCTGCCCCACGACACCGCCGTCTGGCTCGCCGTCGACGACTGACGGCGGACCGGCGGCCGACCGTCCTGTACCTCGGGGGAGATCTCTTTTCGGAGGCATTCCCATGCGAAGACGTGCCGTCGCGTTCGCGGCCACGTTCACCCTGGTCGCCGGCGCCGCGCACGCGATGCCGGCGCGGGCACGGACGGCCGGTCCGCCGACGTCCGCCGAACTGTCCACGACGACACGGTTGCCCGATCGGCGCGCGGTCGTCATCGGTGACCGCT
This sequence comes from Actinoallomurus acaciae, assembly GCF_042429965.1. Lineage (NCBI taxonomy): Bacteria > Bacillati > Actinomycetota > Actinomycetes > Streptosporangiales > Thermomonosporaceae > Actinoallomurus > Actinoallomurus acaciae. Next base: position 731 of record NZ_JBHLZP010001003.1, on the reverse strand, counting down.
TCTACTCGGTCTCCACCGAAGACGGCCTCTACCCGGCGGCCGGCTGGCACACCCTGGGGGAGATGGGCGGGTTCTGGACGCCGCCGCTGAAACTGCTCGATGGCATGTGGTTCGGCGTGGGCGGGCAGTGGCTGGGCGGTGCTCAGGCCAGGGCGGAGAGCTTCACCGCCGGCCAGGGCTACACCCGGATCGCCTACGACACCGGCGGCGTGAAGGTCGAGCGCACGGACGTCGCACCCGACGGCGTACGCGCCGGGCTCATCGGCCTGCGGCTCACCTCGCCGACGGCCCGCACGGTGCGCCTCGACGTGGACGCGCACTCGGAGCTGATGACGGCCTACCCGTGGGGCTCGACCACACCGGACCAGAAGGCGGCCAACCTCCCCGACACCGGAGCGTACGAGAACGGCGTGCTGGCGTTCCGCGAGCGGGGCACGCCGAAGGTGCCGGGCGCCACGGCGCACGACTTCGCGGCCATGGTCGCCGCGGACCGTACGCCGGCCGCCCACCGGCTCGGCGCCGGGTACCGCGGGCCGCAGGATCCGCCCGTGATCTGCCCCTCGACCGGCACCACGCCGGACCGGTGCGATGACACCGACTTCGGCAAGGGCACCGGCGGGCAACTGTCCTACGACGTGAAGCTGCCCGCCGGGCACGGCACGACGGTGTGGCTCGCCGTCGCCGGTTCCGACCACGGCACGGCCGAGGCGCGTTCGGCGCTGAGCGCCGCC
>NZ_JBHLZP010001002.1:0-1483 GCF_042429965.1 Actinoallomurus acaciae | reverse complement strand
CGCGCTGGACCGCGCGCTGCACCGCTACGAGCGGCGGCCGCTGCCCGGCCTGCGCCGCGCCGCGATCCGGCGCGCCGCCGAGTGGATCGTGGCACGCCAGGAGGCCGACGGGTCCTGGGGCGGAATCCAGCCGCCGTGGGTGTACTCCCTGATCGCCTTGAACCTGGAGGGCTACGACGTCGACCACCCGGTGATGCGGGACGGGCTGCGGGGCCTGGCCCGGTTCACCATCGAGGACGAGCGGGGCCGTCGCCTGGAGGCCTGCCAGTCACCGGTCTGGGACACCGCACTCGCCATGGGCGCCCTGCTGGACGCCGGTACGCCGGGCGACCATCCGGCCCTGGTCCAGGCCGCCGGATGGGTGCTCGGCGAGGAGATCCGCGGCCCCGGCGACTGGTCCGTACGCCGGCCGTCGCTGCCGCCGGGCGGCTGGGCGTTCGAGTTCGACAACGACGGTTACCCCGACACCGACGACACCGCCGAGGTGATCCTCGCGCTGCGCCGCGTCGAGCACCCGGACGCGCGTCCGGCGATCGAGCGCGGCGTGCGATGGATGTCCGGCATGGCGACCCGCGACGGCGGCTTCGGCGCGTTCGACGCCGACAACACCCGCACGCTCTGCACCAAGCTGCCGTTCTGCGACTTCGGCGCCGTCATCGACCCGCCGTCGGCCGACGTGACCGCCCACGTCGTCGAGGCGCTGGTGGCCGAGGGACGCGGCGGGGAGCCGGTCACGCGCCGCGCGGTCGGCTGGCTGCTCAAGGCGCAGGAACCGGACGGATCCTGGTACGGCCGGTGGGGAGCCAACCATGTCTACGGCACCGGAACGGTCGTCCCCGCCCTCGTCGCGGCCGGCATCCGGCCGGGCGCGGCATGCGTGCGGCGCGCGGTCGTGTGGCTGGAGGCGCACCAGAACGAGGACGGCGGCTGGGGCGAGGACCTGCGCTCCTACGACGACCCCGCGTGGGTCGGGCGCGGCGCCTCCACCGCCTCGCAGACCGCCTGGGCACTGATCGCCCTGGTCGCGGCGGGGGAGCGGAGCCCGGCCGTCGAACGGGGCGTGGCCTGGCTCGTCGACCACCAGAACGACGACGGCACCTGGGACGAGCCGTACTTCACCGGCACCGGATTCCCCGGCGACTTCTACATCAACTACCACCTGTACCGGCTGGTCTTCCCGATCAGCGCGCTCGGCCGCTACCTGAGGACGGTCGAGTCCTGATGCGCCTCCTCGTCTGCGCGCCGCTGGCCATGGAGGCCCGCGCGGTACGCCACGGCCTGCCCGTCGGGCCGCCGGAGGCCCTGGTGATCCGCACCGGCCTCGGGGCCCGCCGCGCCCCGTACCTGCACGGCTGTGACGCCATGGCGGTCACGGGGTTCGGCGGCGCGCTGGACGCCACGCTGCGGCCGGGCGACGTGCTCGTGGCGACCGAGGTCTGGTTCGAGGACCGCCGGTTCCCGTGCGCCGCCCCCGAGACGCTCG
>NZ_JBHLZP010001001.1:0-1483 GCF_042429965.1 Actinoallomurus acaciae | reverse complement strand
GCCCGGCGAGCGCGGCGCGCGCCGACCCGGTGGCGGCGTACAGGTCGTCCACCCGCGGGCCGATGACGACCGGGCCCGCGCCGAACTTGGACGTGAACGGCTTCGCCGCGGCCAGCGGGTCGTCCTCCACGCCGCCGACGATGATGATGAGGCGGCTGCCCTGCACTCCGGCGAGCACGTCGACGCGCGCGCGACGCGACGCGATGCGGATGTCGTCGATGATGGCCTCGGGCTCGTCGTCCGGAGTGTGCCCCGCCATGACGGCCACCGAGGTCGAGGCCCAGCCGAGCGCGGCCGCCCAGGAGTGCAGCGACTCGTCGACCTCGCCGCGCAGCAGGGCGTCGACGATGAGCGCCTCGAGCCGCGCGTCCCACGCGCCGCGCGTCTCGGCCGCACGCGCGTAGACCTGCGCGGCGCCGAAGGCGACCTCACGGGTGTAGCGCAGGATGGCCTCGCGCAGCTGCGTCTCCCCGCCCGGCGCGGCGAGCTTGTTCACCTGAGCCTCGACCACGTCGATGACGACGCGCACGATCTCGACGGTCTGCTGGAGGCGTACGGCGCGCATCAGCTCGCGCGGCGCGGTGCCGAAGACCTCGCCCGCGATGGCCGGCCGGATCTTCTCCTCGTTCTTGAACCACTCGACGAACCCGGCGATGCCCGCCTGGGCCACCAGGCCGACCCACGAGCGGTACTCCGCCGACATCGCGCGGAACCACGGCAGGCGCTCTTCCATGCTGGCCGTGGCGGCGGTGCCGAGCGTACCCATGGCCTGCTCGAGCCGCTCGGTTGTCTCTTCGCGGATGTCGCCGTCGTTCTTCACATTCTCCACCCTCCCACCCCCGGCCGGCGGATGAGAGCATCGGCGGGAGCCGTGCACGTCGCCACCGGTGGCGATACGTCACCTGTGACGGTAATCGCCTTTCGCCGGGCAAGTGCCGGGAAGGGCCTGGTCAACGCGTCACATCACCGGTGCGTCCGAGGGCGATGAGGGCCAGGTTGCGCAGCGCGACGCCGCCGGGCCGGAGATAGTCGCCGTGCCCGCCGTCACCCGCGGCGAACCGCCGGGCGCCGAATCCCGCTCCGGCCGGGTCCGCGCCGAAGCCGACGCCGAGCATCCGGACGTTCGGTGCGTACCGCATCCAGTCGCCCGAGGCGCGCCCCGCCCACAGCCGCGCGCCGGTGTGCAGTCCCGACGCGGAGGAAACGGCCATCCCCGGGCTGCCGAACACGGCGATGTCGGTCACGTCGAGGCCCTTCGCGGCGCGTCCGCACACCACCGAGCCGTAGCTGTGGCACAGCAGCGCGACGCCGTCGCCGCGCGAGTTCAGCCACGTGACCAGCGGGCGGAGCGCGCGGGCGCCCTGGTCGGCGCGACCGGTGGTGAGCACGGCGGGGCTGATCGTGGCTGGGGCGGGGTACCCGAGCCAGGCGATGACGGCCAGCCGCGAGCCGGGGGACAGGCGCTCGGCCTCGGCGTACAGGG
>NZ_JBHLZP010001000.1:1514-1830 GCF_042429965.1 Actinoallomurus acaciae | reverse complement strand
CTCGGCCTCCGGCGCCGGGCGTACGGGGCCGAGCTTGAGCCGGTCGCCGCGGAACGTGGTCCAGGCCCCCGGCGCGGGCGTGCAGGCGCGGACGCGCCGGTCGACGTGCTGGGCGGGCAGCGTCCAGTCGACGTGGGCGTCCTCGGGCGTGAGCTTGGACGCGTACGAGACGCCGTCGACGGGCTGCGGGCGCGGCTCGAGCTCACCCTCCTCGACGCCGTCCATGGTCGCGACGAGCAGGTGCGCGCCGGCCTCGGCGAGGCGCCGGACCAGGTCGCCGCTGGTGTCGGTCGCCAGGATCGGCTCGGTCACCACG
>NZ_JBHLZP010001000.1:0-1485 GCF_042429965.1 Actinoallomurus acaciae | reverse complement strand
CGATCTGGGAGGTCGCGGCGCCGGTGAGCTCGTCGCCGTGCAGCACGGCCCGCTGCACGGGGGCGGCACCGCGCCAGGCGGGCAGCAGCGAGAAGTGCAGGTTGATCCACCCGTACCGGGGAATGTCCAGCGCCACGCGGGGGATCAGCGCGCCGTAGGCCACGACCGGGCAGCAGTCGGGGGCGATGGCGCGCAGCCGGTCGAGGAACTCCGGGTCCTTGGCCTTGGCGGGCTTGAGCACCTCGGCGCCCGCCTTGGCGGCGCGCCGCTCGACCGGGCTCGGCGTCAGCCTGCGCCCGCGCCCGGCCGGGGCGTCGGGCCGCGTGATGACCGCGACGACCTCGTGGCGGGACTTCAGCAGGGCGTCGAGCGCGGGTACGGCGGTCTCCGGCGTGCCGGCGAACACGAGCCGCACTAGAGCGCCTTACCGAACGTCGGGTGCGGGGAGTCCTTGACCACCGGCGCGTCGTCGGCGAACCACTCGGCCTCGCGGATCGCCTTCATCGCGGCCTTGCGCTGCTCGGGGTCGAGCCGGTCGATGAAGATCACGCCGTCGAGGTGGTCGGTCTCGTGCTGCACGCAGCGGGCCAGCAGGTGGGTGCCCTCGAGGACGACCGGCTCCCCGTACATGTTGAAGCCCTTGGCCACGACGCCGAGCGCCCGCTTGGCCGGGAAGACCAGGCCGGGCAGCGAGAGGCAGCCCTCGTCGCCCTCCTCCTGCTCCTCGGTCAGCTGGAGGCTGGGGTTGACAAGGTGGCCGAGCTGCTCGTCGACGTAGTAGGTGAACACCCGCAGGCCCACGCCGAGCTGCGGCGCGGCCAGGCCGACGCCGGGTGCTTCGAGCATGGTGTCGGACAGGTCCTTGACGAGCGTGCGCAGCTCCTTGTCAAAGTCCTTCACCGGCTCGGCCGGGGTACGCAGCACCGGGTCGCCGAAGAGGCGGATGGGCTTGACGGCCACGAACGGCTCCGTTCACGTCTCGTAGTTGGGTTCACGTCTCGTAGTTGGGCAGGACCAGTCTACGGTTCAGATCAGCTCGAGCGGGTCGACCCGGACGCGGACGACGTCGGCGGCCTTGCGCGTGCTGCGGGCGGCCTGCGCGGCCTTGAGGAGCCGGGAGAGCGCGGCGCCCCGGCCCCGGTCGACCCGCACCAGCGCGCGTTCCTGGCCCTCTCCCAGCTCGACCGGCCCGAGCACCTCGGCGTCGTCCGGCAACCCGGCGGCCTCGACCAGCTCGCGCACGGCCTGCGGCGTGCCGGTGAGCGAGGCCATGCGCACGGCGGGCGGGAACCCGAGCTCCCGGCGCTCGGCCAGCTCCCGCTCGGCGTACGTGACGGCGTCCCAGCGGATCAGGGCCTGCACGGGCGTCAGCGACCCGTCCGCGAGCACGATGACGGGACCGCGCGGGCGTACGAGGGCGGCGGCGTTCATCCAGCGGCGCAACGCCTCCTCCCCGGCGCGCAGGTCGGCGCGGGCGCCGCGCAG
>NZ_JBHLZP010000999.1:0-1488 GCF_042429965.1 Actinoallomurus acaciae | reverse complement strand
TACTACATAGCTAGATCATGTTGGGGATTTCGCTTCGTGAGTGTTCGGGGCATGCCACCTTGGTGGCATGCCCCGACTTTTTGAGGATGACGGCGCGGTGACCGAGGCTGGGCTGGATGAGTGGCGTTCGGAGTTCGAGCGGGTGTGCGCCCGGTTCGAGCCGCGTTTCTATCGGACTGAATCGCGTGAGCATTTCCGGCAGTATCTGCGAGGGCTGCTGGCGCCTTTGGAGAGGAAGAACTCGTGGACGATCTCGGAGTTCACGGGCGAGCGGCGGCCGACGGCGATCCAGCGGTTCATCAATTTGACGCCATGGGATGAGCATACACTGCGGGACGATATACGGGCTTACGTGATGGAGTATCTCGCGGACGATCGGGCGGTCCTGATCGCAGACCCGACGGGGTTCGCGAAGAAGGGGAAGAAGTCGGCGGGCGTGCAGCGGCAGTATTCAGGGACACTCGGCCGTATCGATAATTGCCAGATCGGCGTGTTCCTGGCTTATGCCAATACGGCCGGGGATCGCGTGCTGATCGATCGAGAATTGTACCTCCCGGAAAAGACATGGTGCCAGGACCTGGACCGGCGGGCCGAGGCCGGGGTGCCGGAGGAGGTAGGGTTCGCGACCCGGCCGCAGCAGGCGGCGGCCATGGTCGGGCGGGCGGTGGACGCCGGGGTGCCGTTCGCCTGGTTCGCCGCCGATGAGGAGTTCGGGCAGAACCCGGGCCTGCGCCGGTATCTGGAGGGCGCGGGCATCGCGTATGCGATGGCGGTTCCCAAGACCACCGACCTCGCCACGTTCTCGGTCAGCAAGTATTCGGCGGACACCGTCGAAAACACCGTAGAGCGTCTTCGGTCACAGGACTGGGTTCGCCGTTCTTGTGGTATCGGATCTAAAGGGTTCAGAATCTATGAATGGGCCGTGGCCGAGACCGGTGTCCCCGGGCACCAGTTCGTCTTCCGCCGGAACATCACCGACGGGGAAATAGGCTACTTCCACTGCTATAACCCGCGCGGGGAGACGATGAGCGAGCTGGTCCGCGTCATCGGTTCCAGGTGGCCGGTCGAGGAATGTTTCGAGGCGGCGAAACAAGAGGCCGGACTGAGTCAATACCAATTCCGGCAGTACCGGGCATGGTACCGGCACATCACCATGGCAATGCTCGCACTGGCCTTCCTCGCCGTCCTGCGCCATTCCACCAAAAAGGGGCACCAGCACCTGTGGACAACCACCACGACCTGACGGAACACAACCGGCACCACGACAACAACCACAACAAAACACCCGCCGAGCGCCCCAACGGCTCATCACACTGTCGATCGCCGAGATCCGCCGCCTGCTCAACCTCGCCGCCGCCACCGACCACAACCTCGACCTGGGAATCTACTGGTCGAACTTCCGACGCGCCCACCAAGCCACAGCACGCAGACACCACTTCCGACGACGGCTACACCTCCAGACGATCCAGATCTAGCTATGTAGTACTA
>NZ_JBHLZP010000998.1:0-1489 GCF_042429965.1 Actinoallomurus acaciae | reverse complement strand
CGCGGGCGCGGGCGCGGGCGCGGGCGCGGGCGCGGGCGCAGAAGCGGGCACGAGCACGAGCGCGGACGCAGGCACGAGCGCGGACGCAGACGCGGGCACGGGCACGGGCACGGACGCAGGCGCAGACGCGGATGCACGCACGGACGCAGACGCAGACACCGATGCAGGCTCGGGCTCGGACACCGACGCAGGCGCAGGCACGGGCGCAGGCTCGGGCACGGATGCAGGCGCAGACGCAGGCTCGGACACCGACGCGGGCACGGGCACGGGCTCGGGCGAGGCACCCGCCTCGTCTTCGGCGTCGTCCGGCGAGTCCGCGAGCGCCATCAAGGCGAGCACCATGATCAAGGTGGTGCTGGCGGGCATGTTCCGGCGGCTGTTCGCGCGCTTGCGCGGCCGTTCCGGCCGCGACTGACTCCGGCCGCGGCTGACTCCCACCGTGGCTGGTTCCGACCGTTCCGACCCCGACTGACCCCCACCATGGCCGACCCTCACCATGGCTGACTCCGGCCGCGACCGACCCCGGCGGCGACGCGCCTCACCGGCCCGTGAAGCGACACTGGCGGTGAGGTGCGTCGCGCCCTCGGGCGCCCCGTCGGCCCGTGCCGTCGGCTATGAGGAACGTGGTCCCCTGAGCCGGGGGAAGGCCTGCCTCCCCCCGGCGGGTACGGGCGGTAAGGTCCAGCCACATGGCTGAACCAGTGGAAGCGGTGCTGTTCGACTTCTCCGGGACTCTCATGGTGACCGGGCCGGCCGACCAAGGGCTGGCCGCGATGTTCGCGGACGCGGGGATCGACCTGACGGAGGCGGAGGTCCACGAGTGGGCCCGGCGGCTGGAGAGGTCGGGCGGGCTGCCGGGAGGGCACTTCCCGGCGGTCATCCCCGAGGAGATCCGGGCCACCTGGGAGCGGCGTGACCTCGAGGCCGCCGCGCACCGGAACTCCTACACCTGGCTGATCCGCCACTCCGGCTGGCCGTGGCCCGAGCTGGCCGACACCGTGTACGAGAGCCGTACCCTGCCCGAGGCCTGGACGCCCTACCCCGACACGCTCCCCACGCTGCGTGCGCTGAAGGAGCACGGGATCCGTACGGCCGTGGTCAGCAACGTCGGCTGGGACCCGCGGCCGGTACTCGCCGCCCACGGCGTCGCCGCCCTGTTCGACTCCGTCCTGCTGTCGTACGAGGAGGGCCACTGCAAGCCCGATCCCGTACTGTTCAAGACCGCCTGCGAACGTCTGGACGCCGACCCCGGCCGTACGCTCATGGTGGGCGACGACCGGCGGGCCGACGGCGGTGCCGAGGCGGTCGGCATCCGCACGTTCTTCGTCGACCCGCTCCCGGCGCACGAACGCCCCGAGGGGTTCGCGCCGCTGCTCGCGGAGGCGCTCAGCCGGGCGCCGCGGCGCGGTGCTCCTGCGGGCTGATGCCCCGCTCGCGTTTGAAGGCGGCGCTCAGCGCGAACGCGCTGCCGTAGCCGACCCGCCGCGCG
>NZ_JBHLZP010000997.1:0-1497 GCF_042429965.1 Actinoallomurus acaciae | reverse complement strand
TTACCACTTTGTGATTCATGACTGGGGTGAAGTCGTAACAAGGTAACCGTAGGGGAACCTGCGGTTGGATCACCTCCTTACCTTAAAGAAGCGTACTTTGCAGTGCTCACACAGATTGTCTGATAGAAAGTGAAAAGCAAGGCGTCTTGCGAAGCAGACTGACACGTCCCCTTCGTCTAGAGGCCCAGGACACCGCCCTTTCACGGCGGTAACAGGGGTTCGAATCCCCTAGGGGACGCCACTTGCTGGTTTGTGAGTGAAAGTCACCTGCCTTAATATCTCAAAACTCATCTTCGGGTGATGTTTGAGATATTTGCTCTTTAAAAATCTGGATCAAGCTGAAAATTGAAACACTGAACAACGAGAGTTGTTCGTGAGTCTCTCAAATTTTCGCAACACGATGATGAATCGCAAGAAACATCTTCGGGTTGTGAGGTTAAGCGACTAAGCGTACACGGTGGATGCCCTGGCAGTCAGAGGCGATGAAGGACGTGCTAATCTGCGATAAGCGTCGGTGAGGTGATATGAACCGTTATAACCGGCGATTTCCGAATGGGGAAACCCAGTGTGTTTCGACACACTATCATTAACTGAATCCATAGGTTAATGAGGCGAACCGGGGGAACTGAAACATCTAAGTACCCCGAGGAAAAGAAATCAACCGAGATTCCCCCAGTAGCGGCGAGCGAACGGGGAGGAGCCCAGAGCCTGAATCAGTGTGTGTGTTAGTGGAAGCGTCTGGAAAGGCGTGCGATACAGGGTGACAGCCCCGTACACAAAAATGCACATATTGTGAGCTCGATGAGTAGGGCGGGACACGTGGTATCCTGTCTGAATATGGGGGGACCATCCTCCAAGGCTAAATACTCCTGACTGACCGATAGTGAACCAGTACCGTGAGGGAAAGGCGAAAAGAACCCCGGCGAGGGGAGGGAAAAAGAACCTGAAACCGTGTACGTACAAGCAGTGGGAGCACGCTTAGGCGTGTGACTGCGTACCTTTTGTATAATGGGTCAGCGACTTATATTCTGTAGCAAGGTTAACCGAATAGGGGAGCCGAAGGGAAACCGAGTCTTAACTGGGCGTTAAGTTGCAGGGTATAGACCCGAAACCCGGTGATCTAGCCATGGGCAGGTTGAAGGTTGGGTAACACTAACTGGAGGACCGAACCGACTAATGTTGAAAAATTAGCGGATGACTTGTGGGTAGGGGTGAAAGGCCAATCAAACTCCGTGATAGCTGGTTCTCCCCGAAAGCTATTTAGGTAGCGCCTCGTGAATTCATCTCCGGGGGTAGAGCACTGTTTCGGCAAGGGGGTCATCCCGACTTACCAACCCGATGCAAACTGCGAATACCGGAGAATGTTATCACGGGAGACACACGGCGGGTGCTAACGTCCGTCGTGAAGAGGGAAACAACCCAGACCGCCAGCTAAGGTCCCAAAGTCATGGTTAAGTGGGAAACGATGTGGGAAGGCCCAGACAGCCAGGATGTTGG
>NZ_JBHLZP010000996.1:0-1500 GCF_042429965.1 Actinoallomurus acaciae | reverse complement strand
CTCACCGGCGCTGGCGACGGCCTATCTGATCGCGGACGAGTCCGCCGCCCCCGGCGCACGTACGCGGGCGGGCGCGTGGGTGAACACCGCCGTCAACGGGGGCTCCTCCGGTGGAACCGCGGACGCCGGGCTGCTGCTGGGCCGCCTGCCGCTGGCAGCGTGCTTCGCGGCCGCCGCGCTCCCCGTCCTGGCCGCCGCCGTGACCGCCCTGATCCTCCACGTCGCGACACGTCACGGTCGCTCCGGGGCGCCGCGTCACCGGCCGGAGCCGCTCCGCAGGTAGGCCAGCACCGCGAGGACCCGGCGGCTCGTGTCGTCGTCCGGGGGGAGGTCGAGCTTGGCGAGGATGCTGCCGACGTGCTTGCCGACCGTGGCCTCGGAGACGACGAGGAGGCGGGCGATCGCGGTGTTCGAGTGCCCTTCGGCGATGAGGCCGAGGACCTCGCGCTCCCGCGCGGACAGCCGGCTCAGCGGATCGCGCTGCCGGTGCAGCAACCGGCGTACGACCTGGGGATCGATCACGGTTCCGCCGTCGGCCACCTGGCGCAGCGTGGCGACGAACTCCTCGACGTCGACCACCCGGTCCTTGAGGAGATAGCCGACGCCTCTGCCGTCGCCGGAGTCGAGCAGGTCGGAGGCGTAGCTCGGCTCGACGTACTGGCTGAGCGCGACCACGGCCAGGTTCGGGTCGGCGCGGCGGAGCTCGACGGCAGTACGCAGCCCCTCGTCCGTGTATCCCGGGGGCATCCGGATGTCGGTCAGCACCAGGTCGGGGGCGTGCTCGGCGACGGCCTTCCTGAGCGTACCGGCGTCGTCGGCCATGGCGACGACCTCGAACCCGAACCGGTGCAGCAGTCCCGCGAGCCCCTCCCGGAGAAGCACGCCGTCCTCGGCGAGGACCACTCGGATCGCGGTTCGCTCAGACTGCACGGAAGCTCCACACGTAGGACCGCCGGCCCGCCGACCGGGCTCGACGGGAACATTCTCCCGGGTTCGCGTGTCGATAGGGCCAGGCATACCCGAGGTCGGGGCCCTGCCCCGATGCCCGGCGGCCCGGCCGGGCGATGGAATCGCCGACATGATGGTGGGACAGGCAGGGCCGGAGCGGCGATCCGGCTCGCGCGGCGTGCCCCGGGAGTACGGGCCCAGGCGCGGGTCCGCGCGCTCGACGGCGTGCAGCTGGGGTTCCCGGCCGTATGTACCGGCGGACCCTCTACTCGGGGATCGGCGCGGTGGACCCGGCGGCCTATCGGCGAACGTACCGGCCGCCCGCGCCGGCTCGCTGGACCGGCTGTGCGGCCGGACCATCGCCGTGGCTCCGGGGCAGAGCGAGGAAGGGTGGCGCCTCGGCGGTGTGGCCACCGCGCGCGTCGGCGGGCAGCGGATGCGGCTGCGGATCTGCTGCCCCCGACACTGGAGAACGGCGCCGACGACTTCCTAGCGCCGCGCGAACTGGTTCCGGACGCGGTCGCCGCGCGGGCGCCGGCACGGACCGTGGTC
>NZ_JBHLZP010000995.1:0-2384 GCF_042429965.1 Actinoallomurus acaciae | reverse complement strand
CGCCGACGCCGCGGGCCCGCCCGAGCCGCCCGCGCGGATCCACGGGGACCTGTGGTCCGGCAACGTCCTGTGGAGCGACGACCGCGGCTGGCTGGTCGACCCGGCCGCGCACGGCGGTCACCGCGAGACCGACCTGGCGATGCTCGCGCTGTTCGGCGCGCCGTACCTGGAGCGGATCGTCGCCGCGTACGACGAGGCGTCGCCGCTGGCCGGGGGCTGGCGCGACCGCGTGCCGCTGCACCAGCTCCACCCGCTGCTCGTCCACGTCGTCCTGTTCGGCGGCTCCTATCGCGACCAGGCCCTGAACGCGGCCCGCCGCATCTAGGGCCCGGTCGCTCCATCCTTGTCAATCGGAACCTCGTTCCGTATAGTTACCGGAACAAGGTTTCGTTTCTGTGGCCTCGCTTGCGCATGGCTCTGGCAAGCCTGAGTCAATCGCGCCGAAAAGGCGTTCCGTTTAATGGCGGTTCCCGCATTGAAAGGACCAACGGCCGATGTCACACACTCCCCGGCCCAGCTTCGGGATCATGACCGCCCCCATGCAGGTCGGCTATCACGACGTCCTGCGGATCTGGCGCGAGGCGGACGCGATCCCGGAGATCGAGCACGCGTGGCTGTTCGATCACCTCATGCCGATCGGCGGCGACCCGAACGGACCGGCCTTCGAAGGCTGGACGCTGCTCTCGGCCCTCGCCCCGCAGACCCGGCGACTGCGCCTCGGCCTGCTCGTGACCAGCAACCGCTTCCGGCCGCCCGCGATGCTGGCCAAGATCGCCGCGACGGTCGACATCGTCTCCGGCGGACGGCTCGACTTCGGGATCGGCGTCGGCTCGCGACCGGACCATCCGCTGGCCCGGCGCGAGTACGAGGCACACGGCCTGCCCTTCCACGACGTCGCCCACGCCGTGGGCAGCCTCGCCGAGGCGTGCACGGTGATCCGGCGGCTGTGGACCGAGGCCGAACCATTCGACTTCCAGGGCGAACACATCCGGCTCACCGGGGCGTTCTGCAACCCCGCACCCGTCCAGCGCCCCCATCCGCCGATCCTGATCGGCGGGCGCTCGGCCGCGACGCTCCGCGTGGTCGCCGAACACGCCGACCTGTGGAACATTCCCGGCGGCGACATCGACGACGTCGTCCGCCGCAGCGCACTGCTGGACCGCTACTGCGCCGAGATCGGCCGCGACCCCGCCTCGATCACCCGCTCGATCCACCTGCCGGTCTCCTACGACCGGCCCGGCGTCACCCGCGAGGCGATCGGCGAGGCCATCGACGCCGGCTTCGGGCACATCGTCCTCGGCCTGCCGGCCCCCTATCCCGCCGGCGCCGCACGCTGGGTCGCCGACGAGCTCATCACCACGTCGGCCTGAGGCGTGTTTCGAAGTCCCGCCGTCCGGGACACTCCGCCGGTCGGGACACACTCCCCGCTCTCCCAGACACTCCCCGCCCTCCCAGACACTCCCCGCCCTCCCAGGGGGCGCCGACCCCACTTCCATTGTCAAGCCACCCCACACACCAAAGGAAGACCACACGCACGGCTGTGGAAAACCCACGACCCAACCACCTCGAGACAGGCCCTAACCCCGCCCGACGAACGGCATCTTCGTCGCGGTCAGGGTCATGAACTGCACGTTCGCCTCCAGTGGCAGGCTCGCCATGTACAGGACGGCCCGCGCCACCTGCTCGACGTCGAACGTCGGCTCTGGCGTCAGCCGTCCGTCCGCCTGGCGGGCCCCCTCGGCGATGCCCGCAGTCATCTCGGTCGCCGCGTTGCCGATGTCGATCTGCCCGCAGGCGATGTCGTACGCCCGCCCGTCCAGCGACAGCGACCTGGTCAGGCCCGTAATGGCGTGCTTGGTGGCGGTGTAGGCGACACTGCCCGGTCGCGGGGAGTGCGCGGAGATCGAGCCGTTGTTGATGATCCGGCCGCCGCGGGGCCGCTGCTCCTTCATCAGCCGCACCGCCTCCCGCGCGCACAGGAACGCGCCGGTCAGGTTCGTGTCGACCGTACGCCGCCAGTCCTCGACGGAGATCTCGTCGGCCGCGCCTCCAGGCCCGAACGTCCCCGCGTTGTTGAACAGCAGGTCGACCCGCCTCCACGCGCGACGCACCTCGGCGAACACGCCCGCCACCGCCTCGTCCGACCCGACGTCGGCCGGGACGACCAGGGCCGCGCCGGAGCCGTCGGCGGTCTCGCGGAGCGTCTCGGCTCGCCGTCCCACCAGCGCCACCCGGTAACCGGCCCCGAGCAGCGCCCGCGCGACGTGCCGCCCGATCCCGGATCCGGCCCCCGTCACGACCGCGACGTTCATGACCGCCGGGAGCCGCGCGCCACGGACAGGCCCCACAGCACGAGCGGCACCTGCAGGGGCAGGCGCCCGTAC
>NZ_JBHLZP010000994.1:0-1512 GCF_042429965.1 Actinoallomurus acaciae | reverse complement strand
TCGCGCCGCCCGGCGGCCTGGCGCTGGACAACCACGCCCGCCGCCGCGCCCTGGCCGAGGACGTGGTGCGCGACCAGCTTCCCCGCGCGCTCGCCCGGCGGCCCTCGTACGCCTCGGTGATCGTGGGCGTCAACGACACGCTGCGCAGCGACTTCGCGATCGCGCCGATCGCCGCCCGGCTGGAGCAGACGGTCGTGGCGCTGCGCCGGTCCGGCGCCGTGGTGCTCACCGCGAGCCTGCCCGACCCCGGGCGCATGCTGCGGGTCCCCGAGCTCGTCCGCCGCCCGCTGGCACGGCGGATCCAGGCGATCAACGCCGTCGTCGAACACCTCGCGGCCGTGCACGGGACGGTCCACCTGGACCTGGCCGGGCACGCGTCCGTCTACGACCCGGCGATGTGGGGTGTCGACCGCATCCACCCGAGCGAACGCGGGCACCGTCTCCTGGCCGGACTGTTCGCCGACGGCCTGGCCGACCGCGGTGTGCCCCTGTGGCGGCTGCCCGAACGCGAGCCCTCCAACCCGGTGCCGAGCCTGGCCGCCCAGGCGTACTGGCTCGCGACTCAGGGAACCGGCTGGATGGCCCGCCGTTCGCGCGACCTGCTGCCCGGCCTGACCCGGCTGGTGTTCAGCGAGGCATGGCACCGGCTCCGCGACCAGACCGTACGGCTCGACGACCGCGCGTACGCCGAACTCGCCGCGGTGCTGGCCTCGCTCTCACCCGGCCGTGGCCGCACGCCCGTCCGGCCGTAGCTCAGTAGTAGTGCCGCAGCCGCGGCCAGATCGCCGACCACGGCCCGGTCGTGCCGGTGCACAGGTCGACGTGCGCGCCCTGCTCCTGGTCGTCGACGCCGGTGTCCACGCGGCTCCCCGGCCGGCAACCGGTGAAGAACCGGCCGATGCTCCGGTCGCCGTCCTGGTACACCAGCACCACCGGGCCGGTCGCGGAGTCCGGCGGCGGCCCCCAGTCGGCGTCGCTCATGTGGGCCGAGTAGGGCGTCGGCAGGCCGTGCCGCGGCCCGAACCGCGTGATCGCCCCGTGCTCGCCGTAGTTCTCCGTGAAGATCACCGCGTGGGCGCGCTCCGCCGGAGGGATCGCGGACCACCGCGCGGCGACGGCCGAGGTGAGCGCCGGCCAGCCGACCTGCTCGCCCTGTTCCGCGTTGATCCCGTTCACCGCCGACAGCGCGCCGGTCGGCAGCAGCGGCAGGGAGGCGAGCCCGGACGTGATGGCCGCGAGGACGCCCCCGCCCACGAGGACGGCCGTCCGCCCGCGGCCTCGCGCCCGCCGGGCCAGCGGCTCACACCCGGCGGCGGTCAGCACGAGCAGAAGCGGAAGCGCGTAGTACGACTTGCCGCCGGACGCCACGACCATGACACAGAGCAGCGGGTACGCCACGACCATCGGGCGGGCCCACCGGAGCTCCGGGTCGCGCCACAGGCGCCGGATGCCGGCGATCCACACGGGGACGAGAAACGGCGACAGATAGACGATCTGCAACGGCACGAACAG
>NZ_JBHLZP010000993.1:0-1516 GCF_042429965.1 Actinoallomurus acaciae | reverse complement strand
CGCTGCGGGCGGTCTGCCCGACGATCGCCACCACCGGGACATGATCGAGCTTGGCGTCGTACAGGCCGTTGAGCAGATGAATCGCACCGGGACCGCTCGTCGCGAGACAGACCCCCGGCCTCCCGCTGAACTTGGCGTAACCGGTCGCCGCGAAGGCGGCCATCTCCTCGTGCCGGGCCTGGACGAACCGCGGCCGGTCATCGGCCCGGCCCAGCGCGGCGACGATCCCGTTGATCCCGTCGCCCGTATAGCCGAACAGTCGTTCGACTCCCCACTCGCGCAGGCGATGCAGCAGGTAATCCGCAACGGTAGGAGCCATGACGATCTCTCCTTTCCACCGTGGGCATCTCCTCACGGCCCTTCCCCGGCGGCGCGCCCGAAATCCGGGTACCGCGATTCCGTAGGTAAAGCACGTGGAGAAGGGCACCGGCGGGCCCCTCCAGGACCCGCCGGGACGGTCGTCAGCTCACCAGCGGTACCAGCGGCCGCGCCGGCCGCCCGCACCCGCACCGCGGAAGACGAAGCCGAGAAGCCACAGGATGAGCACGATGATCGCGATCCACCAGAGGGCCTTGAGCGCGAAGCCCGCGCCGAACAGAATCAGCACGAGAAGCAGCACAAGGAGCAACGGCACCATGGTCAGTCACCTCCTGTGCCCGCATATGCCCCAATATGGGGCTTTCATGCCGAATCGCGGTTCAGGGTCCCCCGGCCCGGATGAGCTTCGGCAGCAGGTACCACAGCACGACGAACAGCGCCGTGATCGCGACGCCGAGCCCGGTCGCCCAGCCGAGGCCCGCCACGACGTCCAGGACGAGGAAGACCGCGCCGATCATGGCGACCAGCAGGGCCACCAGGCCCGCCTGGGCGAGTGTTGAGGCGGTCCGGACGAGCTGGGGCTTGCGGCCCTGCCGGAAGACCTGGCGGTGACCGCTGACCGGCGCGATCAGCAGCGCCGTGGCGCTCGCCGCCGCGACCAGAGTGATCACGTACACGGCCCTGTCCCGGTCGCCGATGTCACCGAACCGGTTCGTGAACGGCAGCGTCAGCAGGAACGCGAACAGGATCTGCACGCCGGTCTGGGCGACCCGCAGCTCCTGCAACAGCTCGATGAGGTTGCGGTCCCAGCGCTCCATGCCGGTCTCGTCGCGGTTCTCCTCCGCGCGTTCCGTGTCGCCGCGGGTCCCGTCGTGCTCCGCCCGGCCGGTCTCGGTCATCGCCGCCTACTTCTTCCCGAGTTTGCGCAGCGGCTTGCGCTTGGCCGCCTTCTTCGCGACGGCGGGCAGGTCCGCCAGGCGACGTGCCGCCTCCTGCCGTTCGACCTCGGTCAGCCGGCCGGCGACGAACGTGTCGGCGGCGGGGGTGTCCGGCCGTCCGGTGGTGGCGGCGAGGCGCTCGACGGCGACGACGCCGTCGTGGTGTTCGCCGAGGACGTCCTGGAGCCGTTCGGCCCGGCGGGCGAGCTTCGCGGCGGGCGAGCCGAGTGCCGCGGAGGCGGCCTCGGCGGTGTACCGGG
>NZ_JBHLZP010000992.1:375-1893 GCF_042429965.1 Actinoallomurus acaciae | reverse complement strand
GGTGCGCTCGCCCGGCGGCTGGCCGCACGCGGCGCGGGCCCCGGCACGGTCGTCGCCGTCGCGCTGCCCCGCTCCATCGACCTGATCGTCGCGCTCGTCGCCGTGCTGCGGTCCGGCGCGGCCTACCTCGCCCTCGACCTGGACTACCCGGCCGACCGTCTCGCGTACATGATCGAGGACGCCGCGCCGGTCTGCGCGGTCACCGCCGAGACGCTGCCGGGCGGGCTCACCGTGGTCCCCGTCGACGGTGACGGGCCGGAGGCCGAGCCCGTCGCCCCGCGCGTGCACGACGCCGCGTACGTGATCTACACGTCCGGCTCCACCGGGCGCCCGAAGGGCGTCGTCGTCACGCACGAGGGTGTCGGCAAGCTGATCGCCACCCAGGTCGAGCGCCTCGGCGTCGGCCCGGACAGCAGAGTGGGCTGGTTCGCCTCACCGAGCTTCGACCTGGCCTTCTGGGAGCTGTGCCAGGCGCTGCTGTCCGGCGGCACGCTCGTCGTCGTCCCCGCCGAGCGGCGCGTGCCCGGCCCCGCCCTGACCGACTACCTCGCCGAGAACGGCGTCACCCAGGTCGCCCTGCCGCCGTCGGTGCTGTCGGCGCTGCCCGACGGTTGTGAGCCGCCGCTCGGCGTCGGCATGCTGGTGGGCACCGAGGAGGTGCCGGGCCGTCTCGCGGAGCGCTTCGCGGCCGGCCGGCGGATGTTCAACGCGTACGGCCCGACCGAGGCGAGCGTCAACGCCACGCTCTGGGAGTGCGCGCCGGAGGGCGGGCCGGTGCCGATCGGGCGGCCCGATCCCGGCGTCCTGGCCTACGTCCTGGACGCCGCGCTGCGGCCCGTCCCGGCCGGGGTCGTCGGCGAGCTGTACCTCGGCGGTGAGGGCCTGGCCCGCAGCTACCTCGGGCGGCCCGGCCTGACCGCCGAACGGTTCGTCGCCGACCCGTACGGGGCGCCCGACGAGCGGATGTACCGCACCGGCGACCTGGTCCGCTGGACCGGCGACGGGGCGCTGGAGTTCGCCGGGCGCGCCGACCACCAGGTGAAGGTGCGCGGCGTCCGCATCGAGCTCGGCGACATCGAGGCGGTGCTGTCCCGGCATCCGGCCGTCCGCCAGGTCGCGGTGATCGTCCGGGAGGACGACCCGAGGGTACGGCGGATCATCGCGTACGCCGTCACCGAGGCCGACGCGGGCGACCTGCGCGCGTACGCGTCGCGGGAGCTGCCCGGCCCCATGGTCCCGGCCGCGTTCGTCCGGCTCGACGCGCTGCCCGTGTCGGTCAACGGCAAGCTCGACCGCGACCGGCTACCCGCGCCCGACTTCGCGGCCGAGGCCGCGCGGGGCCGTGCCCCTCGCACACCGCGCGAGCGCGTGCTCTGTGCCGTGTTCGCCGAGGTGCTCGGCGTGCCGCGGGTGAGCATCGACGATGACTTCTTCGCGCTCGGCGGCGACAGCATCACCTCGATCCGGCTCGTGGGCCGTGCCCGCGCCGCCGGGCTGGCGCTCACGCCGCGGCAGGTC
>NZ_JBHLZP010000992.1:0-312 GCF_042429965.1 Actinoallomurus acaciae | reverse complement strand
GTACCGGCGGACCTGTCCCTGGTCGCGCTCACCCCGGCGGAGGAGCGCGAGGTGGCCGCCCTCGGCGTCGGCGTCGAGGAGATCCTTCCGCTCTCGCCCCTCCAGACCGGCCTGTACTTCCACGCGCTGCTGGACGAGGAGGGCCCGGACCTCTACACGGTCCAGCTCGTCGTGGAGCTGACCGGCCCGGTCGACGCCGGGCGGCTGCGCGCGGCCGCACAGCGCCTGCTCGACCGGCACGGCAACCTGCGCGCCTCCTTCCACCAGCTCGGGACCGGCAAGGCCGTCGCGGTGGTCGCGCGCGGCGTCACC
>NZ_JBHLZP010000991.1:0-1522 GCF_042429965.1 Actinoallomurus acaciae | reverse complement strand
CCCCACGAGCTGTCCGGCGGCCAGCAGCAGCGGGTCGCGATCGCGCGGGCGCTGGCCACGCGGCCACAGATCATCTTTGCCGACGAACCGACCGGCAACCTCGACTCGCGCACCGGCGCGGAGATCCTGACCTTCCTGCGCGAGGCCGTGGACGAACTCGGCCAGACGATCGTCATGGTCACGCACGACCCGGTCGCGGCCGCGTACGCCGACGCCGCGGTCTTCCTCGCCGACGGCCGGGTCCGCGACCGCGTCGAGGGCCCGACCGCCCGTACGGTGCTCGACCGCATGAGCGCCTTCGAGGCCGAGGCCACGGGGAGGACGCGGTGACGCGCATCGCGCTCAAGGGGCTGTGGGCCCGCCGGCGCCGCCTCGCGGGCTCGTTCACCGCCGTCTTCCTCGGGGTCGCGTTCCTCGCCGGAGCCCTCATCCTCGGCGACACGATGAACGCGAGCATCGGGCGGTTCTTCGACCATGCGTACGCCGGGACGGACGCCTCCGTGCGCGGCGCGACCAGCGTCAGCGACGTGCCGACCGGGGAACGCGGCACGATCGACGCGGGCGTCGTGGACCTCGTACGCCGGGCCCCCGGCGTGGCGGTCGCCGAGCCGGTGATCAGCGGCTCCGGCCAGTTGCTCGGCCGGGACGGCCGTGCGATCGCCGTGCTGGGACCGAGGACGGCCGGCAACTGGCTCACCGACCCGCGGCTCAACCCGTACCACGTGGTGCGGGGCCGTGCGCCGCGCGCCGACGACGAGGTCGTCGTCAACCGCGCGACCGCCGTCCAGGGACATTTGCGCGTGGGGGACACGACGGCGGTACTCACGCCGCAGCGCGTACCGGTGCGCGTCGTCGGCATCGCGAAGTTCGGCGACCAGGACGCCTTCGGCGGGACGTCGTTCACGGCGTTCACGCTGGAGGGCGCACGGCGGTACGTCGCGAAGGCGCCGGACCGCGTCAGCGGCGTGTCGGTGCGCGCCGTGAGCGGGGTGTCGCAGGACGAACTGGTCCGCCGGCTGCGGGGTGTGCTCCCCGCGGGCGCCGAGGCGATCACCGGCCGGGCGCTCAGCCGCGAGGGCATGGACGCGGTCACGAAGGGTTTCCTCACCATGTTCCGCGCGTTCCTGCTGGCGTTCGCCGGGATCGCGCTGCTCGTGGGCATGCTCGGCATCCACAACACCTTCGCGATCAGCGTGGCGCAGCGGAGCCGGGAGTCCGCGCTGCTGCGGGCGGTCGGGGCGTCCCGGCGGCAGGTGCTGGCCTCGGTGATCGCCGAGGCGCTCGTGCTCGGCCTGACCGCGTCGGTGACCGGTGTGTTCGGCGGGCTCGGCTTCGCGGCGCTGCTGGAGGGCGTGTTCACCGCGATGGGCGCCTCGCTGCCGGTCGGCGGGCCGGTCGTCACGGCCGGGGTCGTGCCCGTCGCCGTCACGGCCGGGTTCGTGGTCACGCTCCTGTCGTGCCTCCTCCCGGCGGTCCGTGCCTCCCGTACGCCGCCGGTGGCCGCGCTGCGCGCGACCGAGGC
>NZ_JBHLZP010000990.1:0-1526 GCF_042429965.1 Actinoallomurus acaciae | reverse complement strand
TGCGGACGATGATGCGCTGCGCCAGGAGTTCGAGGAATTCAAGGCCGAGCAGGCCGAAGAGTGACAAGGGCGCCCGAGGGCGTCGCCGGGGTCGAGGCAGTAGAACCGGGCCTCGTCCGGCGTGCGGGTCAGGGCCAGGGCGGTGACCAGGGTGGTGACCAGCGTGCTCTTCCCGCTGCCCGCGCCACCGAGGATGAGTACGTGCCCGGACGCGTCCACCCGCAGGACGTCGCCGAGCCGCTCGAACGGCCGGTCGACGATGCCCACCGGCACCGTCAACGGCTCGCCGTCCGTCGGCGTCGCCGTGCTCAGCCCCCGGCCGGGCGTGGGGATGAGCGGGGGGAGCAGATGGTCGATGGCCGGGCCGGTCTCCGGGGGCTGGGGCCACAGCCACGGATGGCCGGTCTCGGGGTCGTCCAGGGCGCGGGCGAGACGGTGCTCCACCGTGCCGGGCTCGGCGGAATGGACGCCGATGACGAGCAGCCGGGCGGCCGCCGCGGCGTCGGGAAGCGGCGCGGACCGTTCCGTACGGTCCTCATCGGCCCACGTCGCCCGTACGCCCTGGGCCGTCACGTCCAGGCGCAGCGTCGTACGGCCGGGCCGGTGCCGCCGGCCGTTCAGGTCGAGCACGACCGTGCCCCGCAGGCCCGCGGGGCCGTACTCGCCGGGCGGCGGGTCGGCGCCGTCGAGGACGACTACGACGAGCGGTTCGGCGGGGTCCGCCCGGACGCCGGGGACGAACGGGGGACGGGGGCCGAGCGCCTCGGCCCGGTCGTCCGCGCCCTCGCGCGTGTGGGGCAGCCAGCGCGTCCACGCCCAGTCGGCCCGTCGCGTGGGCGCCACGCACAGCGCGACGAGAAGGCCGCCTGCGGGGGAGGACGCCGCCAGCCGGGCCAGCACCGTGTGCGCGAACGTCCGCCGCGCCTCGTCGTCGCCGAGGAACACGACCCGCGACCAGCGGCCGTCGCCGGGCGGTACGGGATCCTCCGGGGCCGTCACGGGCGTGCCCGCCCCTCTCACGTCGCCTCGGAGCAGACCACGGCGCCGATCTCGAGCCAACGGAACTCTCCTCTTCGCCGCCGGTCCGTCGCGCCACCGGTGTCGGCGGAGCCCGGCGCGACTCTTCGGAGAGTAGCGCGTAGCCGTACCGGGATGAGATCGCCGATCTCGGGGTGAACTCGCGGCGCCCCGCCGCACGTGCAGTGAGTGAGGGCGTGGCGGTGGAAGGAGGCGCGAGTGCGGGCCGGTGGGAGTGAAGACGCGATAGTGGTCGAACGGGCCGAGTCGGCGCTCGTGGTCCGTTCGGCGCAGACCGACGCCGCGGCCGTCGGGTTCGCGGCAGCCTTGCCCGACGAACCCGAGCGGACCACCGTCGTGGTCGACGCCTCCGCGGCCGGGGCGCTGCACGCCCTCGACGACCGGCTGCTGGCCCGGCTGCGCGACCTGCTGTACGACGAGTCGCCGCGGCGTCGCGAGGTACGGCTGGTCGCCGCGCGTACCGGCCGGCCGGGTTCGTCCGGGACGCC
>NZ_JBHLZP010000989.1:0-1530 GCF_042429965.1 Actinoallomurus acaciae | reverse complement strand
ACCCGCGCCGACCTGCTGATCAACGGCGCGCTTGTCGCGGGCGGTGCCAACCTGCTCAACCTGTTCGACCTGCGGCCCGGCCGCGCGATCAAGGTCGGTGCGCTCGCCGCGCTGCCCGGCACGCTGAGCGGTTCGGCGGTCACGGCCGCCCCGTTCGGCGCCGCCGTCGCGCTGCTGCCCGAGGACCTCGGCGAACGCGCCATGCTCGGCGACGCCGGTGCCAACGCGCTCGGTGCCCTGCTGGGGCTGTCCGCCGCCCACCTGCCCCGCCCCGTACGCCTCGGCATCCTCACCGGCGTGGTGGCGCTCAACGCCGCCAGCGAGTTCGTCAGCTTCACCAAGGTGATCCAGGCGACGCCGGCGCTGCGGTGGCTCGACCAGCTCGGCCGCCGTCCCGTCGTGCCGGAGGCGCGTCCGACGGGTACGGAGTGACGGCTTCGGAGGTGACGGAGGAGTCCACGGCCGGCCGCGCCGTCCAGGGGCTCGCCGGGGCCGCCGTCCTCATCGGCGTCATCACCATCCTCGCCCGCATCGCCGGGTTCGGGCGGATCGTCGTGTTCTCCCAGACGGTGAAGACGTCGTGCCTCGGCCAGGCGTACTACACCGCCAACCAGGTTCCGAACATCGTCTTCGAGATCGTCGCGGGCGGTGCGCTGGCCGGCCTGGTCGTGCCCGTGCTGGCCGGTCCGGCCGAACGCGGTGACCGCGAGCACGTGAGCCGCACCACGTCGGCGCTGCTCACCTGGATGGCGGTCGCGCTGGTCCCGCTGTCGGCCGTCGGCGTGCTGCTCGCGCACCCGATCATGGGCACCCTCGTCCGCGGGAACCTGGACCAGTGCTCCCGCGCGGGGGTCGTGACCGTCGGCGCCCACATGCTCGCCGTCTTCGCGCCGCAGATCATGCTGTACGGCTTCACCGTCGTGCTGTACGGCGTGCTCCAGGCGCACCGCCGCTTCGTCGCGCCCGCCCTGGCGCCGCTGGTGTCGAGCCTCGTCGTCATGGGCGCCTACCTCGTGTACGTGCCGCTCGGCCGCGGCCACCAGCAGGACCTCTCGACGCTGCCGCGCTCGGCCGAGCTGATGCTCTCCCTCGGCACGACCGCCGGTGTCGTGGTCCTGGTCGTGACGGCGGGATTCGCCGCCGCACGCCTCCGGCTGCGGATCCGGCCGACGCTGCGGTTCCCGGCCGGCACGGCCGTCCGGGTGCGCCGGCTGGCCATCGCCGGCCTGGCCACGGTCGCCGCCCAGCAGCTGTCCGCGGTCGCCGTCGTGGTGCTGAGCGGGCACGGCACCGTCGGCGCGCTGGCCGACTACCAGTACGCCTGGGCGCTGTTCCTGCTGCCCTGGGCGGTGCTGGCGGTGCCGGTCGCCACCAGCGCCTTCCCGATGCTGTCGGCGCGCATCAGCGCGGGAGAGACGGCGGAGTTCGACCGGATCACCGCGTCGACCACCCGGGCGATCGTGCTCGTCTCCTGTGCCGGGGCCGCCGGCCTGGCCGCGGTCGCGATCCCGGTCGCGACCTTCCTCGACC
>NZ_JBHLZP010000988.1:0-1535 GCF_042429965.1 Actinoallomurus acaciae | reverse complement strand
GCGCCCGGCGGGCAGGACGCCCAGCACCGCGTCGCCGCCCGCCAGCGCCCCGGCGAGGCCGCCCACGATGCCGTCGCCTCCCGTCGCGATCACGACGTGACCCTTCTTCGCGGCCTCGCGTGCCAGGTCGCCCGCGTGCTCGAGGCTGCGGCTGTACTCCACCGCCACCTCGGCACCGGCCTCGCGCAGCCGTCGCGCGACCGGGATGAGGCGTGCGGACGGGTCGCTGCCCGCCGCCGGGTTCACCACGGCGGTGAACGATCGCATGTCGTCTCCTGTCCGGGGCCCGCGCCGTGCGAGCGGGCTCTGCGCGGGATCGTACGGGGTCGGCGCCCGCAGAGACCACGGATCATCCCTCGGGAATGAGCACTCCCGGGTTCATGATCCCCTCGGGGTCGAGCCGGTCCTTCACCGCCCGCAGCGCGGCGATGCCGAGGGGGCCGGCCTCGCGGGCGTACCAGTCGCGGTGGTCGACGCCGACGCCGTGGTGGTGGCTGATCGTGCCGCCCGCCTCGATGATCGCGTCGCTGACCGCCGCCTTGGCGCACCGCCAGCGCTCCACCGGCCGCTCCCCCTGGGCGGTGACGACCGTGAAGTACAGCGACGCGCCGGCCGGGTAGACGTGCGACACGTGGCACATGACCACCGACGAGGGCAGCTCGCGGGAGAGGGTCAGGCGCACGGCGTCGTACAGGCGCGACAGGTTCGACCAGAAGCCGGCGGTCTCCAGCGTCTCGGCGAGCACGCCGACGTCGAGCAGGGCGTCTCGCAGGTACGGCGCGGAGAACCGGCCGCGCACCCAGCTCTCCCCCGGCCCCTCCCCCTGGTAAGCGCCGCCGAGCGAGGTGAGCACCGCGCGGACCTTCGCCCGGCGGTCGGGCACCTCGGCGGCGGTGCCCTCGTACCCGCAGATGGCCAGGCAGCCGCCGGGGTCGTCGTCGTTCCGGTCGCCCAGCTCGTCCGGCCGGGCCAGGCCGATCATGGTCTCGGTCTCGTCGGAGAGCCGCAGCACGGTCGGCAGCGGGCCGTCCTGGGCGAGGGCGCGGACCGCGGTGATGCCCTCGGAGAACGAGGGGAACAGCCAGCCCTCGTGCACGCGCGTCTCGGGCAGCGGCCGGATCCGCACGGTCACGTCCGTGATGACGCCGAACGCCCCCTCCGAGCCCAGCACGAGCTGGCGCAGGTCGGGGCCTGCCGCCGACTTCGGCGCGCGGCCGGTCTCGAGCGTGCCGCCGGGCGTGGCGAGCGTGAGGCCGGTGACCATCTCGTCGAACCGCCCGTACCCGGCGGAGGCCTGGCCGGAGGACCGCGCCGCGGCGAACCCGCCGATGCTCGCCCACTCGAACGACTGCGGGAAGTGGCCGAGGGTGTAGCCCTGCTCGTTCAGCAGCCGTTCGGCGTGCGGCGCGCGCAGGCCCGGCTGGAGCGTGGCCGTGCGCGAGACGGTGTCCGTGACGACGAGCCGGTCCTGGCGCCGCAGGGCGAGCGCGACCACCGCCGCGTAGCCGCCCGCCTCCGGGGCCAGTCCGCCGACG
>NZ_JBHLZP010000987.1:0-1542 GCF_042429965.1 Actinoallomurus acaciae | reverse complement strand
CCCGCCGTCACGCCGGACCTCGGCCGCCCCGGCGCCGGCGAAGTGCGCGGGCACGACCAGCTCACGCGTGTCGGCGGCGCGTTCGAGTACGGCGCGGCGGGTGGCCGCCGCCTGCGCGGGGTCCTCGCAGAAGCAGCTGCTGTACGCGGGCCGGAGGATCTGCACGGGACTGTGCAGCAGGTCGCCGACGAACACGGCGCGGTCCGAGCCGGAGGACAGCCGGACGATCGAGGAGCCGGGGGTGTGGCCGGGCGCGGGCTCCAGCGAGAGGTTCCGGTCGATCCGGTACTCCCCCTCCCACCGCACGGCCCGGCCGAGCACGGGCGCGACGCTGTCGGTGTAGACGATGAGGCTCCCCTCCCGGCGGAGCCGGTCGCGCTCGTCGCGTACGGGGGGACGCCGGTGGGCGTTGCGGGGGTCGAAGTACTCCTGGTCGGCCCGCGGGATCAGGTACGTGGCGTTCGGGAACGCCGGAACCCACTCCTCACCCTCCCCCCGGGTGTTCCAGCCGACGTGGTCGTAGTGGATGTGCGTGTTGACGACGACGTCCACGTCCTCCGGCCGGACTCCGGCCTCGGCGAGCCGGTCCAGAAAGGGGGTCCGCAGATGGTCGAAGAGCGGGATCTGCGGCCGGTGCCGATCGTTGCCCACCCCGGTGTCGACGAGGACGACCTTGCCCTCACTGCGCAGCAGCCACGTCTGCACGGCGCCGCGGTACTCGTCGGTCTCGGGGTTCCAGTGGTCCGGGGCCAGCCAGGACCGGTTGTCCTGCCAGATCTCCGGCGTGCTGTCCGGGACGATGAGGCGGGCGGGGGCGATCTCGCCCTGCCACTCGACGACCTTCGTGACCTCGACCTCGCCCAGCTGAAAACCGCTCATGGGGCCACGTTAGGTCGCCGTCGATGCGCGTCTCAATGCTTGATATGCGCTCATCGATGTTCGATCGTCTCAGCTCTCGCTAGGATGCGGCTCATGGACGTGCTGAGCGACGTGATCGCGGTCATGCGCACCGGACGGCCGTCCTCCAACCGGCTCCGCCTGGGCTCCTTGGGCTGTTACCGCTTCGCGCCCTACGACGGGGCCGGTTTCCACGTGTTCCTGCGCGGCGCCGGATGGCTGATCACCGGACACGGAGGCCCCACGCCGGTCGGCCCCGGTGACGTCGTCCTGGTGCCGCACGGCGACGCGCACGTCCTTTCCGACTCCCCGCGTGCCGAGCACGCGGTCCCGTTCGAGACCGCGGTCGACGAGCCGGACGGGCCGATCGACGTGCTGTGCGGCAAGTATCGCCTCGACCGGACGCGGACGCACCCGGTGCTGGCACGGCTGCCCGAGGTCGTGCACCTCCCCGCCCAGGCCGGGCGGCACACCGGGCTTCGCGCGGCCATCGACCTGCTCGGCGGCGAGGTGAGCGGCCGACGGCCCGGCCGCGACGCGGCGGTGTCCGGCCTGCTCGATCTCCTGCTGGTCTACATGGTGCGCGGCTGGCTCGACGCCAACGCCGCGACCGGCTGGCCCCAGGCGTTGCGCGACCCCACGCTC
>NZ_JBHLZP010000986.1:0-1546 GCF_042429965.1 Actinoallomurus acaciae | reverse complement strand
GCCGTCACCGGGAACCCGGCGAGCGACAGGCCGCTGCCGGTGACCCGCCCCACGGCGACGGACCCGGCGCTGGCGCCGAACGGGCGGCAGCTCCTGTCCGCCCCGATCCCCGGCCCCGCCATGAGCGAAGGCGCCGGGGGCCACGCCGCGTCGGCGTACGCGGAGAAGCTGGCCGCTCTCATCGCCACCCGGTGCGGCCTCCACGGCACGGCGGAGACGCTCGCCGCCCTCGACCAGGGACTGATCCCCGGGACGCCCACCGCGTCCGCGTGCACGTACGGCCGCGCGGAGCCGTCCGGACCGGCACTGGCCCGTACGTCCGACAACGTGGTGCTCTCCGGCCGCGGCACCGTACCCGGCCTCGACGTGCCCATGGCGCTCCTGTCGGGACGGCAGGCCGCCGACCGCGTCACGGGCACACCGGCCCCACGCCCCCGCCTGTACGCCGGGAGAACGTGATGACCGACCATCCGGACCACCTATGGGGCCGGACGCCGGGATGGACCCTGCGCACGATCTGCTGCTCCTGGCCGGACGCGTGGCGGTCCCGCTCCCCGGCCGGACACCCGCCGACCCGGCGCAGCCGCACCTGCCCGTCGCCGTGGTGCCCCCGGTGCGGCACACCGTCACGACCGCCGTGCGGCCTCCCGGCCCATGCCACGTCACCGGCCGAATCCTGCCGCTGCCACCGAAGACGCTGCCTCTTGTGACCCGACGCACGACGCCCCGAACCACCGTGTGGCACCCCACCCCCACCGCCTAACCGGCCCCAGAACCCACTGGAGCCGGTTTGCTCAGCGCTGGGCGGCGAGCCGGCGTCGTACGGTCGGGCGGAGTAGGCGCAGGTCGTTCTCGACGTACGCGCCGCGTTTCGGCTGGTCGCCGTTGAGGACCGTCCCGAGCACGCGGGCGCGTACCGTCTCCAACCGCTCGACCGCCTGGGCGACGTCCTCCCGCCTGGTCCCGCCGTGCCGGGCGACGACGAGCGCGCCCGTGCATCCGCGGGCGAGGACCGCGGCGTCGGTCGTGGACAGTACCGGGGGTGTGTCGATCAGTACGATGTCGGCCCGATCGCCCAGCTTCTCCAGGATGAAAGGCATCATCCGCGACGCGACGAGGTCGCCCGGGTTGCCCGTGGCGGCGCCGCCCGGCAGCACGGACAGCGTCTCGGGGCCCCACTGCCGGAGCACCTCATCGACGGTACGGCCGCCGCTCAGGAGCTCCGCCAGCCCGTCGGCCTCCTCCACGCCGAGCCGGGAGGCCAGCGGGGAGCCGCGCAGGTCGGCGTCGACGAGGATCACCCTCCAGCCCGCCTCCGCGAGCGACACCGCGAGGTTGCACGCGACGGTGGTCTTGCCCTCACCCGGGAGGGCGCTGGTCACGACCACCGAGCGGGGCAGAGAGTCGCCGCCCTCGGCGAACCGCAGGTTCGTGCGGATCCGCCGGAACGCCTCGGCGAGCGGCGCGTCGCCGCGTACGCCGAGGTCGATGCGGTCGTCGGCGGGCACGGTGCCCAGCGCGGGGCCGCCCGCGACCGCGCGCAGCG
>NZ_JBHLZP010000985.1:0-1547 GCF_042429965.1 Actinoallomurus acaciae | reverse complement strand
GGCCGCGGCCGTGCGCGGCGTGCCGGGCGTCGAGCTGGTCACCTCGGCCTACCAGGGCCGGTTCGAGGTGGGCGGGGACCAGCAGTCGTTCGTGGCCACCGAACGGCCGGCCGACCTGGTGCGCGCCGCGCGGCTGTCGCTGCGGTCCGGGTCGGCCGACCTGGGCCGCGACGGGTTGCTGGTGGATGAGCCGACCGCGCGCTCGGCGCGGCTGGCGGTGGGTTCGACCGTCACCGCGCGCTTCGCCGACGGCGGCACCGAACGGTTGCGGGTGACGGGGATCTACGCCAAGAACCAGCTGATCGGTTCGCGGGTGCTGGCCCTGCCGGCGTACCGGGCGCACACCGCGCACCCGGCCGGCCTCGGCGTGATGATCAACACGGATCGGGCGGACGCCGCGACCAAGGGCGCCATCGAGCGGGCGCTGAGCGGCTACCCGAACCTGAAGGTCCAGGACCAGTCGGATGTGAAGAAGAGCGCCCAGGCGAGCATCGACCAGTTCGTGACGCTGCTGACCGTGCTGCTGACGCTGTCGATCGTCATCGCCGCGCTCGGCATCATCAACACGCTCGCGCTGTCGGTGATCGAGCGGACCCGGGAGATCGGCCTGCTGCGGGCGGTGGGCACCAGCCGCCGGCAGACCCGCCGGATGATCCGCCTGGAGTCGGTCGTGATCGCGGTCTTCGGCGGGCTGCTGGGCGTCGCGATCGGTGTGGTGTTCGGCGTGGCGATCCAGCACGCGGTCGCCGACCAGGGTCTGGACGTGCTGAGCGTGCCGGTGCCGACCCTGGTGGCGTACGTGGTGCTGTCGGCGGTGATCGGCGTGCTGGCGGCGGTCTGGCCGGCCTGGCGGGCCTCCCGCCTGGACGTGCTGACCGCGATCGCGTTCGAGTAGAGACGGCGCCCCCGGCCTCGCGGGCCGGGGGCGCCGTCGGGTCAGCGGCCGAGGGCGGCCAGGTCGTACATGCCGTAGGCGGGGTGGACGTAGACGTTCCGCAGCGAGTCGGGGCGGTAGGTCACGGTCCGCTCATCGATGAGCGGCACCAGCGCGGCGTCCGACATCAGTCGCCGGTCCGCCGCCGCCCAGGCGTTCGCCCGGCGGGCCGGGTCGGTGGTCTTCAGGCCGCCGGTGAGGGTGCGGTTCACCTGCGGGTCGCGCAGCTCCATGATGTCGCCGTTGGCGGTCTTGGTGACCTCACCGGTGATCGGCGCCAGGAAGCCGTACCCGGTCGGGTACGTCGCGGCCTGCGCGTCCAGGACGATGCCCAGCCCGTGCGCGTGCACGTACGCGGGTGAGCCGGCCGTGCTCCCCCACTGGAACGGCGACAGCCTGGTGACCTGGACGGTGATGCCCACCGCGGTCAGCGAGCGGCTCAGCGCCCCGGCCGCGGCGACGTCCCCGGCCCGGTCGCTCCGTACCGCCAGGCCGGTGTGGAAGCCGTCCGGCCGGCCGCAGGCCCGCAGCTCCTGCCGCGCGCGGGTGAGGTCGTGCGGGTAGGGGTTCGCGGCGCGGTACCCGATGACGGTCGGGGGCAGCGCGGTCGTGG
>NZ_JBHLZP010000984.1:0-1549 GCF_042429965.1 Actinoallomurus acaciae | reverse complement strand
ACGCTTCCCGAAGGGAGAAAGGCGGACAGGTATCCGGTAAGCGGCAGGGTCGGAACAGGAGAGCGCACGAGGGAGCCACCAGGGGGAAACGCCTGGTATCTTTATAGTCCTGTCGGGTTTCGCCACCTCTGACTTGAGCGTCGATTTTGTGATGCTCGTCAGGGGGGCGGAGCCTATGGAAAAACGCCAGCGGCGCAGCCTTTCGTTGCCCTTTGCCTTTTTGCTCACATGTTCTTTCCGGCCTTATCCCCTGATTCTGTGGATAACCGTATTACCGCCTTTGAGTGAGCTGATACCGCTCGCCGCAGCCGAACGACCGAGCGTAGCGAGTCAGTGAGCGAGGAAGCGGAAGAGCGTCGGTATCTGCATGTTCTCCTTACGCATCTGTGCGGCATTTCACACCGCATATGGTGCACTTTTCATACAATCCGCACTGATGCTGCATGGCTAAGCCAGTATACACTCCGCTATCGCTACGTGACTGGGTCATGGCTGCGCCCCGACACCCGCTAAAACCCCCTGACGCGCTCTGACGGGCTTGTCTGCTCCCGGCATCCTCTCACAGGCAAGCTGTGAGAGTCTCCGGGAGCTGTATGTGTCAGAGGTTTTCACCGTCATTCCCGAAGCGTGCGAGGCAGCTGCGGTAAAGCTCGTCGGCGTGGTCGTGAAGCGATTCACAGATATCTGCCTGCTCATCTGCGTCCAGTTCGTTGAGCTTCTCCAGCAGCGTTAATGTCTGGCTTCTGATAAAGCGGGCCATGTTAAGGGCGGTTTTTTCCTGTTTAGTCACTGATGCCTCCGTGTAAGGGGGATTACTGTTCATGGGGGTAATGATACCGATGAAACGCGAGAGGATGCTCACGATACGGGTTACTGATGATGAACATGCACGGTTACTGGAACGCTGTGAGGGTAAACAGCTGGCGGTATGGATGCGGCGGGTCTGCCTGGGTGAGCCGGTTGCCCGTTCCGGGAAACTGCCGACACTGGCACCGCCGTTACTGCGTCAGCTGGCCGCTATCGGAAATAATCTGAATCAGACAGCCCGTAAGGTGAACAGCGGGCTGTGGTCTTCCGGTGACCGGGTTCAGGTGGTGGCCGCACTGATGGCCATCGGGGATGAGCTGCGCCGGCTGCGTCTGGCCGTCAGGGAACAGGGGACGCGGGATGATAGTTAAGTTTCATGCCCGGGGAAAAGGCGGTGGCAGTGGTCCGGTTGATTACCTGCTGGGAAGGGAGCGTAACCGGGAAGGGGCAACGGTGCTTCAGGGTAATCCGGAAGAAGTCCGGGAACTCATCGATGCCACACCATTTGCGAAGAAATACACGTCAGGTGTTCTGTCGTTCGCGGAGAAGGAGCTGCCGCCGGGAGGGCGTGAAAAAGTGATGGCGAGCTTTGAGCGTGTACTGATGCCCGGTCTCGAAAAGAATCAGTACAGCATCCTGTGGGTGGAGCACCAGGACAAGGGACGGCTTGAGCTGAACTTTGTCATTCCGAACATGGAGTTACAGACCGGAAAACGCCTCCAGCCGTACTACGACCGGGCAG
>NZ_JBHLZP010000983.1:0-1550 GCF_042429965.1 Actinoallomurus acaciae | reverse complement strand
CCTTCTTCCGCTGGATGCGGTGGACGCTCGACCGCTGCCGGGCCACGGCGGCCGTCGCGACCTGGCGTGCGGCGGCCGTGGCCCGGGTGGCGTCGCGCTGGGCGGAGAGCGCCCGGCGCGACTGCTTCTCGAACAGGTCGGCGATGGTGTGCGCGGCCTCCTCCTGCTGGACGGCGAAGTGCTGCCGGTTGGCCAGGAACTGCATGAAGGAGGCGCGTTCGAGGAACCCCTGCATCCCGCCGCGCCCGCCGAACACGGCCGCGGTCGAGGGGATGCTGTCGTCGGTGCGGTAGGCCTTCGAGGCGAACGTCGCCAGGCCGCGGCGCGCCTGGTCGAACCGCTCGCGGGCGTGGGCGCTGCGAGCCACCGCGGCCTGGTAGTCGCTCTGGGCCTGTTCGAGCCGGACGCGCGCGCCGTTGAAGCGCTCGACGGCGAACTCGGCCTGGTCGTTCATGTCGTCGAGCTCGGCGTTGGCCCTGGCCAGCTCGGCGTTGATGCGGCCGACGTCGGCGGCCCGGTCGTGCACCTGCTTCCGGCTGCCGGCGAGGTCACCCGCGATCGGCGACGGGTCGGCGGACGAGGGGTCGGCGAGCAGCGCCGAGACGGCGAGCGTGGTCAGGGACAGGACGCCGAGCCGTCGTCGTCGCCGTCGTCGTCGCGTGGAGCCGGCCATTGTGGATCCCCCCGATGTTCGCCCGCGCCGTGGAGCGGGTGCCGCACACGGAGGGTTACCACTGGTGACGCATTGGAAACACCGGTACCAGCGATATCTCCCGTCACTCACATCCCAGCAGCCGGTTGATCCAGGGACGAGTGGCCGATTTCGGCGGGTACGGACCGCGCGGATAGGTGACGACCGGGACTTCTCCGCCGTAGCGGGCCTGGAGCTCGGCCGCCCGGCACCAGTCGGCGGGCGTACGGGTGGCGGCCCACGCCGCCGCGAGCGCCTGCCGCACATCGGGGATGCGTTCCCAGAGCTGCGTCAGCGTCATGGTGGTGTGCGCGGCGGCGTACCCGTCGTCGGGGTAGGCGCGGCTGGCGAAGAACGGCGCGGTCACCCGGCTCCCGTGCGCGGAGGACAGCGCCCAGGTGAAGTTGGCGATCACGAGGTCGCGTACGGGCGGGGCGAGACGCTCGGCGGCGCCGTACATCCGCCGCTGACGGTGGCCGGTGAGCCGGGTGGTGGTGAGCAGCCAGCCGGCCTCGTCGCGGGCGTCGCCGGGCGCGCCGCCGTCCGCGAGCCAGGACAGCACGGTGAGCCCGCGTGCGGCCTGGAGGCGGCACAGCTCGATCACCTCCTGGCACATCCGGTCGCCCGGTTCGTTCCACTGCGGCCAGGGCACCCGCTGAATGCGTCCGACCAGGTCGGCCATTTCCGGCTCGACGAACCGCGGCGTCACCAGCGCGCCGCGCGGGGCGTCGGCCCGCACCGTGTAGGCCTCCATCAGCCGGCCGAACCGGAGGACGGGTCCGCGGGCGGGTCGGAGTGCGGAGGGTCGGCCGGTGCCGGGGCGGGGCCGGTCGGCGAGGAGTCGGACGGCGGCGTCTGG
>NZ_JBHLZP010000982.1:0-1552 GCF_042429965.1 Actinoallomurus acaciae | reverse complement strand
CGCGCCGTCCGTCGGGCTGATCGCCGGGGTCGCGGTGCACCCCGGCGCCCGCGGGCTGGGGCTCGGCCGTACGGTCTGCGCGTTCGTCGCCGCCGAGGCCGTGGCCCGGCACGGCACCGCGGCCCTGATGGTGGACGAGTGGAACCGGACCGCTGTGCGGCTCTACCAGGGGCTGGGCATGCGGTACCGGCCGCTGCTCGCCGCCCACGTCCGGGAGGCCACGGCGGCCCGCGCCGATGGGCGTCAGGGCTGTGCGCGCCAGTAGCCGCAGAACATGATGTTGTCCTTGGGGAGGCCGGAGGCGACCCAGTGCCGGCGCACGCCGGTGGCCAGCGCCTGCTCGCCGACGACCCAGCCGTAAGTGGGTTCCTGGGGAAGACGCAGCCCGATCGCCTCGCGATAGGCGAACTGCCCCGCGGGCAGGCCGGTGGTGGCACGAGGGAGCCAGTCGACCGTCACACCGGGCGGGCCGGTGAGCTCCTGGCGGTCGGCCTCATCCGGGATCTCGACGATGGCGTGGCCGCGGGCATCGTGGGGCAGGCTGTCGAGGATGCCGGCGACGGCCGGGAGGCCGGTCTCGTCCGCGACGAGCACGACGTGGCGGGTGCCGGGTGGGGGGTTGAAGCCGATGCCCTCGTCGAGGATGGCGACCGGGTCCTCGGGCCGGCAGGTCTGCGCCCAGGCGGAGGCCGGCCCGGCGGTGCCGTCGTCGGGCGAGCCGTGCAGGACGACGTCGACGTCGAGTTCGGGACCTTCGGGCCCGTCCGGCCGATAAGCGCGAACGCTGTAGTTTCGCAGCACCGGGCGGACGTTTTTCGAGACGGTCAGGAACCGCAGGTAGGAAACCATGTCGAGCCTCTTGGGCACTTTGGCGAGCGACCCGCCGCCCACCGGCAGGAACAGCCGGAACCACTGGTCGTAGCCCATCGGCTTGAAGCGGTCGATATCGCCGCGCCCGAGCGTCACCCGGGCGAAGTTCGCGGAGATGCGCTCACGCCGCAGCACGTTGAGGACGAGCAACCCGCCAGAGGCGGGCTTGACCCGTGTGGACCTGATGTTCGTACGCGCCATGACGGTGGTCCTCCCTGGGGTGACGACGGCCGCGTGCCCGTCGACGACGGATCGGAAGGACTAAGGTAAGCCTTACCTAACATCCGGCGCCACACCTTGTGGCGAGTTGCCCACCGCGGGCATGGCCGAGGCCTCGACGGAGAGCCGGACCCATTCACCGCGTCCGCGGAATGGCCGCGGAACCGTTTCGACCGGGCGGGAAAACGGCGGATAGGTCACAGCCGCCCGCAGAGAACACACTTGACCTGTTTGTCCCGATAAGATGCCGCCACGGCTTTTTTTAAAGAAGGTCGAGGGGGGTCGCCATTCACGGCGAGGAGCGGGGAGGGTGAGTGTGACCGGCCACGAGCCTGACGACGATCCGAACGCGGACCCGCCGCCCGAGGACCCCTGGGCGTTCCCTCCCCCGCCGCCTCCCGCCGGCTGGGGTCACGGTGACGCCGCGCCGCCCGCCGCTCTGCCGCCCTGGGCCACGCCGCCC
>NZ_JBHLZP010000981.1:0-2340 GCF_042429965.1 Actinoallomurus acaciae | reverse complement strand
CCCGGCCCCGGCGGACGGAGATCGCCGCGACCACCGGCGCGGACACGATCGACACCGCCGACCTGCTCGACGTCGTCCGGCGTACGGCGGCCGCCGTCCTCGGGCACGCCGGAGCCGACGCGGTCGAGCCGGTGCGCGCGCTCAAGGAGCTCGGTCTCGACTCCCTCACGGCGGTGGACCTGCGCAACCGGCTGGCCGAGGCCACCGGGCTCCGCCTCCCCGCGACCCTGGTCTTCGACCACCCCACCCCGGCCCGCCTCGCCGAGCACCTGCGGTCCGAACTGTCCGGCACCGCACCCCGGACCGCGGCACCGGCCCCCACGGCGGCGGGCGCCGGCGAGGACGCCATCGCCATCGTCGCCATGGCGTGCCGGTTCCCCGGCGACCTGAACTCGGCCGAGGACCTGTGGCGGTTCGTGACGTCCGGCGGCGACGCGATCACCGGCCTCCCGCAGGACCGCGGCTGGGATCTCGACGGCGTCTACGACCCCGATCCCGACGCGCCCGGCCGGACCTACGTCCGGGGCGGCGGGTTCCTGCGCGGCCTGGCCGACTTCGACGCCGGCTTCTTCGGCATCAACCCGCGCGAGGCGCTGGCCATGGACCCGCAGCAGCGGCTGTTGCTGGAGGTGTCGTGGGAGGCGCTGGAACGGGCGGGCGTCGACCCGACGTCCCTGCGAGGAACGCCCACCGGCGTCTTCGTCGGGACGCACGGTCAGGACTACGGGACGAACGGCGCCCGCGGCCGGGCGGACGAGGGCTATCTCGTCACCGGCAACGCGGCGAGCGTGCTGACCGGCAGGGTCTCCTACACCCTCGGGCTGGAGGGTCCGGCGGTGACGGTAGACACGGCGTGTTCGTCGTCGTTGGTGGCGTTGCATCTGGCGGCGCAGTCGTTGCGTTCGGGGGAGTCCTCGCTGGCGCTGGCGGGTGGCGTGTCGGTCATGTCCACGCTGGAGGGCGTGGTCGGCTTCAGCCGCCAGCGCGGCCTGGCCGCCGACGGCCGGTGCAAGGCCTTCGCCGAGACGGCCGACGGTTTCGGCATGTCGGAAGGCGTCGGGGTGCTGGTGCTGGAGCGTCTGCCGGACGCGCGCCGTAATGGTCATGAGGTGTTGGCGGTGGTGCGTGGTTCGGCGGTGAATCAGGACGGTGCCTCGAATGGGCTGACCGCGCCGAATGGTCCGTCGCAGGAGCGGGTGATCCGGCAGGCGTTGGCCAATGCGGGTCTGGCCGGGGCCGAGGTCGATGTCGTGGAGGGTCATGGGACGGGGACGCGGCTGGGCGACCCGATCGAGGCGCGGGCGCTGCTGGCGACCTACGGCCAGGGGCGCTCGGAGGACCGGCCGCTGTGGCTGGGCTCGGTCAAGTCGAACATCGGGCACGCCCAGGCGGCCGCCGGTGCCGCCGGTGTGATCAAGATGGTGCAGGCGTTGCGTCACGGTGTGCTGCCCGCGACGCTGCACGTGGACACGCCGACGCCGGAGGTGGACTGGTCGGCCGGTGGCGTCCGGCTGTTGAGGCGCGTGGCTGGCCGGAGGTGGATCGGCCGCGCCGGGCGGGGGTGTCCTCGTTCGGTGTGAGCGGCACCAACGCGCACGTGATCATCGAGCAGAGCCCGGACGCCGCACCGGAGAGCCTCGCCGGAGGCACGGAACCGGCCGTGACGGCGTGGCCGGTGTCGGCGCGTGGACCGGAGGCACTCCGGGCGCAGGCGGCCCGGCTGGCGTCGTTCGTCCGGGAGAACGAGGGGCCGACGGCCGCCGAGATCGGGCATGCGCTGGCCACCACCCGGGCCGCGCTGGACGAGCGCGCCGTCGTGGTCGCGGCGGGCCGGGAGGAGGCGGCGGTCGCGCTCGACGCCCTCGGCCAGGGCGATCCATCCCCGGCCGTGGTCACCGGAACGGCGAACGTCACGGGCAAGACGGTCTTCGTGTTCCCCGGTCAGGGGGCTCAATGGGCGGGGATGGGCCGTGCGCTGGCCGAGTCGTCCCCGGTCTTCGCCGACGCGTACGCCGAGGCCGTACGGGCGCTGGAACCCCATGTCGACTGGTCCCCGGCCGACGCCCTGGACCGGGTGGACGTCATTCAGCCCGCGTCCTTCGCCGTGATGGTGGCGCTGGCGCGGCTGTGGGAGTCGTTCGGCGTTCGTCCGGACGCGGTGGTGGGGCACTCGCAGGGGGAGATCGCCGCCGCCCATGTCGCAGGGGCGTTGTCGCTGGAGGACGCGGCGCGGGTGGTGGCGTTGCGGAGCCGGGCGATCGCGGGTGGGCTGGCGGGTCGTGGCGGGATGGTGTCCGTCGCGCTGCCCGTCGAAAAGGTCACGACGCGGCTGGTCGAGGG
>NZ_JBHLZP010000980.1:0-1559 GCF_042429965.1 Actinoallomurus acaciae | reverse complement strand
CGGGCGCGCCCCGGACGGCACGATCGGCCGCTCGGCGAGCGCGAGGACGCGGACGCGCAGCCACGTCGTCGGGCCGGGCGCGACCGCCAGCGGCTGGGCGGCGGAGGTGCGCGCGACGTTCTGCTCGACCCGGCCGCTCTGGGTCAGGATCTCGATCCGGCTCGGCGGCGGCCCCAGCCAGGAGTCCTGGCTGAACGCCGCCGTGACGTTCTTCGGTGTCACCGGCCGGCCGAAGTCGACCTTGAGCCACTGCCCGACCGGGCCGTTCCATCCGCCGGTCTCCCACCGGGTCCAGGGGTTGCCGTCGATCGCGGCGTACGGCAGGGCGCCCGGGTCGTCGATCTGGGCGATCGAGTCGATGTCGGAGGCGGAGGAGGACGCGGTGACGTCCTTGATGCCGGTGTAGCCGGCGACCGTCGAGTAGCGGTCCCAGGCGTTCTCCATGAAGTCGCGCTCGTCGCCCGGCCGGCCCGGTCTCTCGTCCGCGGTCATGGTCGGGGAGGTCTGCCCGCGCAGCTCCCCGAAGTTGCGCTGGACGCGGCGCAGCGAGTCCGCCACGGCGGCGCGGCCCGGCGCCTGCGGGTCGTCGTCGTCCAGCAGGACGGGCCGCCCGTCCAGCAGCCCGTTGTCGGCCATGGTCAGCATGGCCTCCGGCGAGCCGTACAGCCGCAGTGCCTGGTCGACGCCGGTCATGCCGACGACGCCGTCCGCGCCCGCGACCTCGAAGACCTCCACGGCCGGGTACGGCTGGTCGACCGTGTTCACCGCGTCGCCGGGCAGGGTCGTGCCCGCCGTGCCGCCGAACGACGCGACACGGCTGATGCCCGGCGAGGAGTACAGCGCCTCGTGGACGCGGGCGGGCCACGCTCCGCGCAGGTCGTCGCGCTTGAGGTCGTTGCGCACGAGGACGTACCGGACGCCCATGCGGCCGAGCACCTCGCTGAGCCCGGCCGACCCCTGGCCGCTGGTGAGCCGCTGGTCGATCGCGTCCATCAGGCGGGTCAGCCCGGCCGACCCGGCCGGCACGATCTGCCGTTCGGCCCACCGCGCCGTCATCAGCGGCTCGGTGACCTCATCGAGCGGCCGCCCCCACAGGTACTCGGCGAAGCGCGAGCCGGGGACCGTGATGACGCCCTGGTTCCCGGCGTGCGTGTTGAGCCAGGACGTGGCCTGCCGCCAGTACGGCGGCACGGACGTGAAGTCGCCGCTGACGGACAGGCCGGTGCCGAGCACGGACACGCCGACCCCGGCGAGGGCGGCGAGCGCCGCCGCCATGGGCCGGCCGCGGTGCCTCCGCTCGCCGAGCGGCGTCAGCAGGTGGACGAGGCCCAGGGCGAGCGGCAGCCGGACCAGGCCGTCGAACTTGTACAGGTTGCGGAGCGGCGACAGCGGCCCGTCGAGCCAGTGCCGGAACTCGGCGGCGAACGGCCCGGCGTGGCCGGAGACGGTGACGGTGACGCCGAGCAGCAGTGTGACCAGCAGGAACGTGCGTTCCGGCAGGCCGCGTCGCGCCAGGCCCGCGACGCCGAGCGCGGCCACCGCGACGTTGGCGGCCAGGC
>NZ_JBHLZP010000979.1:0-1562 GCF_042429965.1 Actinoallomurus acaciae | reverse complement strand
AGATCGCGTGCCAGCGCGACGGCCCGGCCGACCAGGAACTCGGTGCGGAGGCGGGGCACGAAGACCCCGGCGTCGACGGCGACGCGCAGGCCGCAGAACTCCGCCCAGCCGAGCACGTGCTCGAGCGGCAGCCCGGCGGCCCGGCGCTCGACCATGGCGGTGAGGTCGTCCGGTGTGCGGGCGGCGGAGACGAGCAGCCGTGCCTCGTCCTCGGCGAAGACGCAGCCGGCGGCGCGCAGCCGGGTGACGACGGCGGTGGGAGAGAGAGGGGAGGTCATCGAGAACGCCTTTCCGATGGTGGGGGCGCCCTCGCGTCACCTATCCGAGGCGAGTCGACGGAGCTGGGAGCGCCCGGCCTGTTCTGGCGGTAATGGGGCTCACCTCCTCGGTCGCGGCCGCAACATTACCGGACCCGGCCGGGGAGCGGCACGCGCCGGTTTCGAGGGTTAAGCTGGCGCGCAATTTATGATCTTTTGGACATTTCGGAGGAGGGTGCGTGGTGACGGGTGTCGGGGACGGCAGGTGGACGGTCCATGCCGAAGGGCGGGTGCCCCAGGGAGTCGACATCACCCGGCCGAGCATCGCCCGGGTCTATGACTACCTCCTCGGCGGAAAGGACAACTTCACCCCGGACCGCGAGCTCGGCGACCAGATCAAGAAGGCCCTGCCCGAGGTCCACCTCGGCGTGCGCGCCCAGCGGATGGTGCTGGGCCGGGCGATCCGCTACCTGGTCGGCGAGGCCGGCATCCGCCAGTTAGTCGACATCGGGTCCGGGCTGCCCACCGCCGGGAACGTGCACGAGGTCGCCCGGAGCATCGCCCCGGAGACGCACGTGGTCTACGCCGACAACGATCCGATCGTGCTGGCACACGCACGCGCGCTGCTGGCCGGCAGCTCCGGAGTGGCCGTGATCGACCGCGACCTGCGCGAGCCCGAGCGGCTGCTCGAGGCGCCCGAACTGCGCGCCGAGATCGACTTCGACCGGCCCATCGGGCTGCTGCTCTGCGGCATCGTCCACTACGTCAGCGACGAGGAGGACCCGGCCGGCCTCATCGCCCGCCTGGTCGCGGCGCTCCCGTCCGGCAGCCACGTGTTCCTCCACCACCTGGTCGAGGCCGGCACGCCCGGTGAGAAGGCCGCCGAGGAGGCGATGCGTCAGGGCATGGGCCGCGGCTTCTTTCGCACCCCCGCCCAGGTCCGCGAGTTCCTCCACGGCCTCGAACTGGTCGAGCCGGGGCTGGTGCGCGTGCCCGACTGGCGGCCCAACGGCACCGAGGACTCGGCCGAGGAACACCCCGTGCTCCGGCTCGCCGTCGCCGCGATCGGCCGCAAGCCCTGACGGAAGGCCGTGGCACCGCCCCGCGACCGGGGCGGTGCCGCCGGAGAGGGCTCAGCGCGCGCCGAGGGCGGGGTCGCTCGCGCTGGGCCGACCGGTCTCCACGTGGCCGGCGAGGCGGCGCAGGAACGTCCTGTCCTGGTCGGAGGTGACCGTCAGGTCGTACCAGCCGTGGCTGACGCGTGTCCGCGCATCGTGCGTCGCGCTGCCGCCGGGCCGGATCCGG
>NZ_JBHLZP010000978.1:0-1568 GCF_042429965.1 Actinoallomurus acaciae | reverse complement strand
CGGCTGCCCGGTAACCGTGCTGCACGGCCGGCGCGATCCGACGAGGACACCGGACCAGGCGCGGGAGCTGGCCGCCGCCATCCCGGGCGCGCGGCTGCGTCTGCTGGACACCGGCCACACCCCGGTCTATGAGGACCCGGACGGGGTGGCCGCCGAACTGCTCGCCCTGCTCGCGCGCCGGCGCGAGGGCTCGGCGCCGCCCTGATCGGCCGCGGGGTCGTGGTCCAGGGTCGGGGCGGGCAGGACGAGCGTGCCGTTCGCGGTCGCGTGGGACAGCTCGCGGGACAGCGACAGGGCCGACGTTCGTACGGCCGGGGCGAGGCGCTCCAGGTCCAGGCGGCCGGCGTGGCCGGTGATGGAGATCGCGGCGATGACGCGCCGCCGGTGGTCGAACACCGGAGCGGCCACCGCGGACACCCCGACCTCCGACTCCTCCCGGTTGATCCCGTACCCCCGCTCCAGCGTGCGCGCGAGGTCGCGGACCAGCAGGCCCGGCATCGTGATCGTGTGCGGCGTGTGGCGCGCCAGGCCCGCGCTCAGGACGCGGCGCAGACGTTCCGGCGCTCCGAAGGCGAGGAACAGCTTCCCGGTCGCCGTGCAGTAGGCCGGCAGCCGTCCCCCGACGCGCGAGATGATCGGCATCGACCGGCGTCCGCTGACCTTCTCCAGGAACAGCGTGTCGATGCCGTCGAGCACGGCCAGGTGGACGTTCTCGTGCGAGGCCTCGTACAGGTCCTCCAGGTAGGGCAGGGCCGCCTCGCGCAGGCCGCGCGGGCGGGGCACCCGCTGGCCGAGCACGAACAGGCGCATGCCCAGCCGGTAGCCGCCCTCGGTGCGCTCCAGGGCGCCCCAGCCGACGAGCTCCCCGAGCAGCCGGTGCGCGGTCGGTTTCGGCAGGCCGGTGCGAGCGGCGAGTTCGGTGAGTGTCAGGTCGACGTCCGAGGGGCCGAAGGCGCCCAGCAGCCTCAGCCCGCGGGCGAGGACCGACTTGGGTGGGGGGGAGACATCCATGTCCGCAGCCTTATCCGCCGGGCCGCGTCGCGCAATGGCCCGCGACCGGCACATCGATGAGCAGGGGACGGTCGGAACCGGCGGCGAGAGTGTCGCGCAGCTCGGCCGCCGAGCCCACCCGTACGGCGTCGACGCCGAAGAGCCGGGCGGCGCCGGACCAGTCCAGCGCGGGCGGCGCGAGGTCCAGTCCCACGTACGATCCCAGCGCCGTCGAGCGGCTCTTGCGTTCGTCGAGCGTGTCCTTCAGCGTCCGGTACTCCCCGTTGTTCATCACCACGAACGTCACCGGCACCGCGTACCGCGCCGCCGTCCACAGGCCCTGGAGGCCGAACATCGCGCACCCGTCGCCCAGCACGGCGACGACGGGGCGGTCCGGGGCGCCCAGCCGGGTCCCGATCGCCGCGCCGATGCCCCAGCCGAGGCCGCCACCGACGGTGTGCGCGTACGAGCCGGGCCGGTCCTGGCGCAGTACGGTCCGCAGCCGCATTCCCACCGTGATCGCCTCCTCGACGACGATGGCGTCCGCGGGCAGGCCGTCGGCGACGGCGTGGCCCGGT
>NZ_JBHLZP010000977.1:0-1919 GCF_042429965.1 Actinoallomurus acaciae | reverse complement strand
TCGCCGTCACGGCGCTGGAGGGCGAGGACGGCCGGCTGTGCCGCGCTCGCCTGTCCGACGGCGACGTGCTGGAGGTGGACCTGGCGGTCGCCGCGCTCGGCGCGGTCCGCAACGTCGAGTGGCTGGAGGGCTCCGGGCTGGCGGCCGGGCCCTGGGGCGTGGCCTGCGACGCGGGCTGCCGTGCGTTCGACATCAACGGCCTGGTCACCGACGACGTCTTCGCCGCCGGCGACGTCGCGCGCCTGCCGCACCCGGTGTATGAGTACCAGTTCCTGGCGCTCGAACACTGGGGGAGCGCGGTCGCCCAGGCCGAGGTGGCCGCGCACAACATGCTCAGCGGCCAGACGCGCGCTGGCCGCACCTGAGCCTGCCGGAGTTCTGGTCCACCCAGTTCGACACCGAGATCAAGTCGGTGGGCGTGCCGACCTTCGCGGACGAGGTGATGATCACGCAGGGGGCGGCCAAGGAGTTCCGTTTCGTCGCCGTGTACGGCCACCGCGGGCGGATCACCGCCGCGGTCGGCTTCGACCAGGGGATGTGGCTGGAGTTCTACCAGGGGCTGATCGAGCAGGCCGCGCCGTTCCCGCCCCGGTTCCGCACCGTCGAGCCGGCCGGTGCGGCGTGCCCGGTCCCGGCGCAGGTGCCCGACCGGGTGACGGCCGGCCACGGCGCGACCGTCGTCGTGACCGGCCACGACCCGGCCGAACGCCGGGCCTGGCTGGTCCACCGCTCGCGGTGACCGCCGCGGCGCGCCGCCGGATGGAAGGGGGAGACCATGACAGAGAGTGAGGTGTTCGGCCGGATCCTCGACCGCGCCGGGCGCGCCGACCCGTACCCGCTGTACGCCGAGTTGCGCGCGACCCCGGTGGCGGCGCTGGAGGACGGCAGTTACGTCGTCAGCACCTACCGCGAGATCGTCGCGCTCCTGCACGACCCGCGGATCAGCTCCGACCGCCGTAACCTCGCCGAGCGCTTCGCCGGCCGCGAACCCGTGCCGCCCGGCCGCGAGCCCGCCTTCATCGTCGTCGATCCGCCGGAGCACGACCGGCTGCGGGGGCTGGCGATGCGGCACTTCGGCCCGCCCGGCTCACCGGACCTGGTGACGGGCCTGCGGCCGGAGCTGACCGCGATCGTCACCGAACTGATCGACGCGATCGCCGGCGACCGGCGCGCCGACCTCGTCGAGGCGGTCGCCTACCCGTTCCCGGTGACGGTGATCTGCCGGGTGCTCGGCGTGCCGCGTGAGGACGAGCCGCTGTTCCACGCGTGGTCGACCGAGATCGTGGAGACCGTCGGTCCCGGTGAGGACCAGGTCGCCGAACGGGTGCGCCGCCGCGAGCGTGCCGCCGAGGCCCTGGCGGACTACGTGCGCGGGCTGGCGGACGCCCGCCGCCGCGCCCCCGGCCCGGACCTGCTGTCGGGACTGCTCACCGACGACGGCCCGGACGGCGGCATGGCGATGGAGGAGGTGGTCAGCACGGTGACGCTGATCCTGGTCGCCGGGCACGAGACGACCGTCAACCTCATCGCCAACGGGATGCTCACCCTGCTGCGCCACCCGGAGGTGCTCGAACGGATGCGGCACGAGCCGGGCCTGGTCGTCGGCGTCGTGGAGGAACTGCTGCGCTACGAGCCGCCGGTGCACTTCCCCGCGACGCGCGTGGCGCTCGACGACATCACCATCGGCGGCACCACGATCCCGCGCGGCGCGCCGATCGTGCTCGTGCTCGCCGCCGGCAGCCGCGACCCGGACCACGTACCGGCCCCGGAGCGCTTCGATCCGTGCCGCGAGACCAACGAGCACCTCGGCTTCGGCGGCGGCGTCCACTACTGCTTCGGCGCGCCGCTGGCCCGGCTGGAGGCCCAGACGGCACTGGGGGAGCTCAGCACGGGGCTGCGCGGCCCGCTGCTGGCCGTGC
>NZ_JBHLZP010000976.1:0-1577 GCF_042429965.1 Actinoallomurus acaciae | reverse complement strand
AGGTCGTCTCAGGCGCCGGTCCGCCCCTGGCGTGGGCGGGGCGACGGCGCGGTCTGGCCGGTTCGTTGTGGATCAGGCGACCCACGGTGCCCGCGCGGCCGTGTCGCGGGGCATCGGCCCGGCGACCGCATCGGCGGCGTCACGGGTAGCCCGCGGTCCGATGCCGGGTGAGAATCGGCTGGTCGTGATCGGCGCACGCCGCGCCTCGTCCGGCGCTGCCGCGGCGGGCATCGCCGCACACGCGGGCGGTCCTGGTGAGGTCCGGGGCCGGTGTGTTCCCCCTCACCGTGTTCGCCATGGCTCTGGTCGGCTCGCGCGGCCCTGGTATCCCGCTGCCCGTGCTCGTCATGGCCCTGCCGGTTCGGGCTGCCGTCGACCCGGTGACGGCCCCGACGCTGATGCTTCTGCCGCCGGTCACCGTGGCCTTTGGAGGGAGGGCACCCGTGGGACGACCTCACGGTGAGGGTCATCGCGGCCTGCCGTCCTCGCCGGGACCAGTAGTGACCGTGGGCCACCGCCGAGGCGCATGTGGCGGGGCCG
The DNA here is from genome assembly GCF_042429965.1 of Actinoallomurus acaciae. Lineage (NCBI taxonomy): Bacteria > Bacillati > Actinomycetota > Actinomycetes > Streptosporangiales > Thermomonosporaceae > Actinoallomurus > Actinoallomurus acaciae. The sequence continues at coordinate 1,037 of NZ_JBHLZP010000976.1, read as the reverse complement.
TTCACCAGGCTCGCCGCCCGTGACCGCGTACGGCTGGTGATCAGCGTGTACGCGGCGGGCCTGGTGACGTCGCCGCGGTGGCATTCCGTACGGGACGGGCCTGGGTGGTCAGGCCGGCCAGCCGGTGGGGTTCGAGCACGACTCCCGGGTGATCCCCGAGCCGGTCTCGGGGAAGTGCCCGAACCGCTCGTGGTGCAGGTGCGCGAAGAAGTAGCACATCGGCTCGCACTCCGCGTCGAGCACGGCCATCGCCGGATCGCCGGCGACCGCCGCGTAGTAGTCGCGGCCCAGCGCGACGATGAAGCCGCGCGCGTACAGGAAACCGTCGTCGGAGCCGTCGGTGACCGCCTGGATGTCCGCGCGGTCGATGTCGTGGAGCTTGCGCTCCAGGACCCGGTCCAGGCCGGTCAGCTCGGCCGCCGGCAGCGCCCGGGCCTGCTCCGTGAGGTTGTCCAGGAAGTCCTCGACGGCGCCGTCGATGATCGAGATGAGGGCGGCGTCGCCGTCCTCATCGGGAATCCGGCGCGCCAATGCGCGCCGTGTCCGGTCGATCTCCTCGCCCAAGGGCGTCCATGCCGCCTCGATCAGGTCCCAGAAGCGCGCTTGTTCCTCCGGCGACGGAAGAAGTTGATCACTGGTCACCGGTGGATGCTAACCGGCCGCTCCGACAGGTCCGTGAGGGGCGGTCCGCAAGACGGCGCGCAGCTCGAGGTCGTCGTGGATCGCGGCCCAGCCGGCGTCCCAGCTGTGGCGCCGGTCCTCGGACAGGACCGCCTGGATCGTCGCGACGTACCCCGGCGGCAGGTCCGCCAGCCGTGTCAGATACCGGGCGGCCGCCCGGACGATGGGCCGCGCGGTGCCCCGGAGCAGGTCCGCGACGGGCCGGAACAGGACGTGCGCGCCTTCGGCGGCGTCACCGGTGATGGTGTGGAGGGCGTGCGCGGCCTCGACGGCGGTCCACGGTTCCAGGGCCCCGGCCAGGAGCCGGAGGGTCGGGACGGCCGCGGACGCGTGCGCGCCGAGGTCGGCGAGGCGGC
>NZ_JBHLZP010000975.1:0-2231 GCF_042429965.1 Actinoallomurus acaciae | reverse complement strand
CGGCGCGGCCGATCCACCTCCGGCCAGCCACGCGCCTCGGTCAACAGCCGGACGCCACCGGCCGACCAGTCCACCTTCGACGTCGGCGCGTCCACGTGCAGCGTCGCGGGCAGTACACCGTGGCGCAGAGCCTGGACCATCTTGATCACACCGGCGGCACCGGCGGCCGCCTGGGTGTGGCCGATGTTCGACTTGACCGACCCCAGCCACAGCGGCCGGTCCTCCGACCGATCCCGGCCGTAGGTCGCCAGCAGCGCCCGCGCCTCGATCGGATCACCCAGCCGCGTCCCCGTCCCATGACCCTCGACCGCGTCCACATCAACGCTCGACAGACCCGCGTTGGCCAGCGCCTGCCGGATCACCCGCTCCTGCGACGGACCATTCGGCGCGGTCAGCCCATTCGAGGCACCGTCCTGGTTCACCGCCGAACCACGCACCACCGCCAACACCTCATGACCGTTGCGGCGCGCGTCCGACAGGCGCTCCAGTACCAGCACCCCGACACCCTCGGACCAGCCGGTGCCGTCGGCGGCCTCGGCGAACGCCTTGCACCGGCCGTCGGCGGCGAGCGCGCCCTGCCGGGTGAACTCGGCGAACGACGTGGGCCGGGCCATCACGGCCACTCCCCCGGCCAGCGCCAGCGAGGACTCCGAACGCAACGACTGCGCCGCCAGATGCAACGCCACCAACGACGACGAACACGCCGTGTCCACCGTCACCGCCGGCCCCTCCAACCCCAACGCGTACGACACACGACCCGAGGCGACACTGCCCGAGTTGCCCGTCCCCAGATAGCCCTCCAGACCCCCGGGCACCGCATCGAGGTCGGTTGAGTAGTCGTGGTACATCAGGCCGGAGAAGACGCCGACGTCACGCCCGCGTAGGGAGGTCGGATCGACGCCCGCCCGCTCCAGGGCCTCCCACGACACCTCCAGCAACAGCCGCTGCTGCGGGTCCATGGCCAGCGCCTCGCGCGGGGAGATGCCGAAGAAGCCCGCGTCGAAGTCACCGGCGTCGTGCAGGAATCCGCCGCACCGCGTCGCGGACCGCAGGGACTCGAGATCCCAGCCACGGTCGGCGGGGAATTCCGTGATCGCCTCCGCGCCCTGGACGACCAGCCGCCACAGGTCCTCCGGCGAGGAGATCCCACCCGGCAGGCGGCAGGCCATGCCCACGATCGCGACCGGTTCGCCGGACAGGGCGTGCGGCACGGCCACGTTCCCGGCCCCCACCTCGTCGAGCAGCGACGCCCGGAGGTATCGGGCCACGCTGAGCGGGGACGGGTGGTCGAAGGCCAGAGTGGCCGGCAGCGTCAGCCCGGACACGGCGGTCAGCCGGTCGCGCAGCGCGACCGCGGTCACCGAGGTGAGCCCCAGGTCGCGAAAGGCCGCGTCGGCCGGGACGTCGCCGTCGATGTCGAGCAGGCCGGCGACCTCCGCCCGGACCAGCTCCGTCAGCAGCCGGTCGCGGTCGGCCCGGCGGGGCAGTTCCCAGAGCCTCCGGCGCAGTCCCGTGGCCACGCCGTCGTCCACCGCCACCGTACGGGACGGGGCCTCGATCAGCCCGCGCAGCGGGGCGGGGACCTCGTCCGCCCGCACCGCCGCGGGGTCCAGGCGGAACGCGGCGAGACAGGTCTCCCCCGACGCGAGGGCCGCGTCCAACATCGCCGCACGTTCCTGAGCCGTCAGCCGCCCGACTCCCGGCGGCTGGGGACGGTCGTCGCCGTCGAGGGGCCCCACGCTCAGCGACAACGCCGGAAGCCCCTCGGTCGCGCGCCGTCGCGCCAGCGCGTCGAAGGAGGCGCTCAGGGCGGCCTCCTCCTCCCGGCCCGCCGCCCCCAACAGTCCGGTGGCCGGGGAGAGCAGCACGAATGCGTCCAGTCCGGAGCCGGCGGTGAGCTCGGACAGGTTCACCGCCCCGGCCGACGCGGCCGTGGCGTCCTGGGCACCAGGGGCGTGCACGACGGCGCCGATCGGACCACTCGCGGCGAGGGCCGCGGCGAGGACGTCCCGGTCGGTGAGGTCGAGGGGGGCGACGGTGACGCCGACGCCCTGCCCGGTCAGTTCCGCGGCGTCGCGTTCGCCCACGAGCAACAGCTTCCGCACACCGTGGGCTCCGGCCAGGTGCCGGGCGACGGCCGCACCGAGCTCACCGTCCGCGCCGGTGACGAGCACGGTCCGGCCCGCTCCGAACGAGACCGGGGAGCCCCCGCCCGCCACCGTGGCGACGCG
>NZ_JBHLZP010000974.1:0-1597 GCF_042429965.1 Actinoallomurus acaciae | reverse complement strand
CGATCCCGGAGCGGCCGACGACGGCCCGCCGTACCCGCCCGAGACGGGCACGGCCCGATGTCCCCCGCCGCAGCCCGAGACGAGCAGGCCGAGACCGACGGCCAGCGCCCAGACGGCCCTGACTGCCTTGCGCATGAAAGTCCGTTCCTCGACGTGAACGTGGACGTGGGCGAGTGAGCGCGGGCACCGACGGTCGCCGTGGCGACGACGCCCGCGGGCGTGGCCGCCACCGGCGAGACGCGTCCGGGCCCGCGCCGCGGCTACTTCTTCTCGATCTTGTCGCCCTTGGTCGCGTCGACGACGTACCACTTGCCGTCGAAGGCCTGGGCACCCTGGCCGTTCATGTCACCGGGCTTGGTGTCCTTGACGTAGTGGTAGAGCGGATGGTTGTTGTAGGTGACCTGCTTGGTGCCGTCGGGCCGGTCCGTCGTGCCGAGCTTGGACGCGTCGACGCCCTGGCCCGCCGTGGCCTTCTCGGTGGTGACGACCGGCGGCCACTGCTTCTCACACTCGCCGGTGCAGGACGACTTGCCGTCCTTGTCCTTGTCGAACAGGTAGAGCGTCATGCCCTTGTCGTCCACGAGGATCTTGCCGACGCTGGTGTCCTTGGCGTTGATCGTCACGGGACCGGGCGCCGGTGACACCGTTGCCCCGGGCGACTCCGTCGCGGCCGGCGGCGAGGACTCAGGCGCCCCCGGCGACTCCGGCGGTGACTGCTCCGGTCCGGGCGAGGTGGGCTGGGCGAGGCCGCCGGACGACGGCACGGCCTTGTGCTTGTCGCCGCACCCCGCTGTCAGCAAGCCGAGACTGGTGGCCAGCACGCAGGCGGCCATGACTCCCTTGCGCATTACTGTCGCTCCTTTCACACGGTGACGTGGAAGGCACCAGCAGGCGTCCGACGTGGTGCGCCGTATGCCCCGCGTTCGCCGTAGCCGGGAACGTCTGGCCTGCTCGTCGAGGCCGTCCCCCCGTGTGCCCCCGCACGGAGGTCCCTGCCCGTCCGTTGTTAAACGGGAACCGATCCGATTCTTAACTGCGCTTGGGGAAGCGCGGCGCGCCATTCCCGGGGCGCGGTGATGTCGAGCCGACCTCTGCCAGCCCTTGCCGGAAAAAGGCGAGCGCGGTCTCCCGCTGGTCGTCGGCGCACAGCAGCGCGGCGTAGGTCAGCGACGCGCCGCCGAACCCGGTGTCGTTCCAGAAGCCGCCCGTGCGCCTGTCCCACGGGGCCACGTAGAGGTACGGCTCGGGATGGGCGTCGTCGCCCGGGGAGGCGCCGAAGGCGGCACGCCGGCCGGCGGTGTCGTCGCCGAGTTCGACGGCGGCGTCGAAGTGCTCGGGCCACAGCTGCACGCGGCCGGGCGCGAGCGCGCGGCCGTCGAAGCGGACCTGTTCGAGCACCGACCAGGCGAAGCCGAACCAGGCGCCCAGCGTCTCGGCGGCGACCGGGTTGACCGCCAGGCGCGTGTCCGGGGCGGCCGGTGTGGCCGGAAGGTAGACGTCCGGAGGCATGCCGAGCCGTACGCCGGCGAGGGAGGCGGCCTCCCCGAGCGTCGCGGGCGTGTGAACGACGCCGTCGACGACCAGCCGGCCGGTCTCG
>NZ_JBHLZP010000973.1:0-1600 GCF_042429965.1 Actinoallomurus acaciae | reverse complement strand
GTCAAGCCACCCCACACACCAAAGAAAGACCACACCCACGGCTGTGGAAAACCCACGACCCAACCGAGACAGGCCCCAGGGCCCGTCTCAGAGATGAGACGGGCCCTGAGTCCATCCCGTCAGGCGGTCTCGAGGGTCAGCAGGGTGCGTTTGGCCTCGGGGCCGCCCGCGTAACCGCCCGGTGTGCCGTCGGACCGCACCACCCGGTGGCAGGGCACGACGATCGGCAGCGGGTTGGTGGCGCACGCGGTCCCCACCGCCCGTACCGCCCGCGGGCGGCCGGTGGCCGCGGCCACCTGGGCGTAGGTCTCGGTACGGCCGTAGCCGATGTCCGGCAGGTGGGCCAGTACGTCGCGCCGGAACCCCCGGGACAGCCGCCAGTCGAGCGGCAGATCGAACCCGGTTCGCCGGCCGGTGAAGTACTCCTCGATCTGCCGGCTCGCCTCGTCCAGCCGTACGGGTGCGTGCAGGACGCGGGGGCTGACCTGGTCGGCGAGCAGCCGTAGCGCCGCGTCGTGGTCCTGGGCGGCGAAGGCGACCCGCACCAGGCCCTGCGCGGTGGCCGCGAGCAGGAGCGCGCCGACCGGCGTGTCCAGCGTGCGGTATGCGACGTCGAGGATCCCCTCGCGCTGGGCCCGGTCCCTGAGGCGGTCGTGCAGCCGGGCCAGTGCGGGCCCGTCCTCGGTGGGCAGTGCCGAGAGCAGGCGCCGCGCGTCGGATGCGGTGTTCATCGAGCCATCTCCTCATGGTCGGTGACGGGGTAGGTGGAGCGCAGGGTCTTCAGGCCGTCGGCCGCCGCCCTGCGCGCGGCGTCCGTGCTTCCGCCGAGCAGGCCGGCGATCTCCTTGTACGGCAGCCCGGCGAGGTAGTGGTACGCCACCGCCTGGCGCTGTTTGGCGGGCAGGCCGCGCAACGCCTGCCACAGGTCGCCGTCCCAGTCCTCCGGCCGGCCCGTACGGCTGGGGTGTTCGGGCAGGGCGTCGACGGGCGTGGGCCGGCGTGCGGCGGCGCGCGTGACGTCGATCGCCTTGCGGTGGGCGATCGTCACGAGCCAGGCCTCGACGTTCGCGTCGGCGGGCAGCCCGGGATAGGCCCTCATCGCCGCGACGAACGTCTCGGACCAGGCGTCATCGGCGTCCTCCGGCCCGAGGACGGCCCGGCAGACGCGCAGCACCATCGGGCCGTACTCGGTCACGATCCGCTCGAACGGTTGCATGGTCACATCTTGCAGACGCTCCGGGGCGGGGAAACGTGAGATGGCGAGAGCAGGCGTCGGGACCGGCAGGAGGGCGCCGACGTCCCCGGCGTCCGCCGGGGACCCCGTCGCGGCCCGGCCGGTGACACCGCATGCCTGTGTCCTGTACCGCTAGAGGGACTCTCCGAGATCGATGACCTCGAACGCGACGCCGTAGCGGGTGCCCAGCCGGGTTCCGACCGGCCGGGCGATCGCCGCGAGGGACTCCTCCGGGTCGGCCATCGCGTGCGCGCCGAGCCCGCGCAGGTATGCCGCGTGCGCGCGCAGGGACGCGACCCGGTCGGCGAAGGTGGCGGTCACGTCGAGGCCGTCCGCCGCCAGCGGGCTGGCGGCGACGAGCACCCG
>NZ_JBHLZP010000972.1:0-1602 GCF_042429965.1 Actinoallomurus acaciae | reverse complement strand
GCACCGCGACGCTCACGACGTACTCGACGCGTCCGCGCCGGAACGTCCCGGCGCCCTGGACGCGCCGTACGGGCAGGCGGCGTTCGAGCTCGTGCAGCGCGGCGCGGGTCGCCGGACGGCTGACCGCGAACCGCTCGGCGAGCGTGTGCTCGCTCGGCACCCGCGCGCCGACCGGCACGTGCGCCAGCTCGGCCTCGAGCACGTCGGCCATCTCCAGATAGCGTTGCGCGCTTGTCATGACAAGCAGGCTCGTCCGGCTTTCTGACCAGCGGATGAACGCCGTGCGGCCGTTCACGAGCGGGCACGGGATCAACGCAGGGCCTTTCGCAGTCCCGCCGACACCGCTTCCACCAGCAGGACGACGACGAAGATCGGCAGCACGACCGCGGTGACCACGTCGTAGTTCAGCGCCTGGATGTTCTGGGCGAGCGCGTAGCCCAGTTCGCCCGCCCCGACGATGCCGAGCACGAAGAACGCCCGCAGGTTGACGTCCAGCGCGTACAGCGTGGTCGCGACGAGCCGCGGGGTGAGCTGCCCGAGAATCGCCACCGTCAGCTCCTGCCCGCGCGCCGCCCCGGCCGAGCGCACCGCGTCGCGCGGGCCGTCCCGCAGCTCCTCCGCCTCGTCGGCGACGAGCTTGGCGACCAGCGCCACGGTGAACACCGCGAGGGCGAACGTCCCGGCGACCGGCCCGTTCGTCAGCCCGATCGCCGCCACGAACAGCAGCACCAGCAGCAGGTCCGGGACCGAGCGCAGCACGACGCACACGGCGCGGGCGGTCAGCCGCACCGCCGGGTTCGGCGCCACGGTCCGCGCGGCGAGGAGGCCGAGCGGCACGCCGGCGAGCACCCCGAGGAACGTCGCGCCGAGCGCGATCGCGCACGTCTGCTCCAGCCCCTTCGCCAGGATCGGCGTGACCGGGCCGAACGCGGGCGGGAAGAACTCCCCGAGCGCGCGTACCGAGCCGGTCAGCGCGTGCCAGAGCGCCCTCGGTCCCGCGTCGACCTGCCAGAACGCCACCAGAGCGAGAGCCGGTCCGGACCATCCGGCCAGGTGCGCGGCGGCGCGGGCCCGCGTCCACGGCACCCGCGTCCCCCGTACGGGCGGGACCCCGCGTGTGGAGGACCCGAGCAGCAGGCCCCGCAGCCCGACCGAAACGCCCTCCACGAGCATCACGACCCCGACCGTGACGATCCCGATGCCCACCGCCTGCGGGTAGTCGGTGAACCCGAACGCGGTCTTCAGGTCGATGCCGACGCCGCCCGCGCCCACCGCGCCGAGCAGGACGGAACTGCGGAAGTTGATGTCGAGGCGGTACAGGATCGCGGCCGTCCAGGCGGGCCCGACCTGCGGCAGCACACCGCCGGCCAGCCGTTGCAGCGGTCCCGCGCCGGTGCCCGCCACCGCGTCGCGCACGCCGTCGTCGGTGCGCTCGACCGCCTCGGCGAACAGCTTGCCCAGCATGCCGACCGAGTGCAGGCCCAGCGCGAGCACGCCGGGCAGCGGCCCGACCCCGATGGCGGCGACGAAGAACACGAAGAAGACGGCCGCGAACAGGTCGCGCAACGGGGTGATGAGCTGACGCGCGTCGTGCGCGAGTGG
>NZ_JBHLZP010000971.1:0-1603 GCF_042429965.1 Actinoallomurus acaciae | reverse complement strand
CCGCGCTGGCCGCGCTCCGCGCGTCCGAGCGGGTCGAGGCGATGGCCGCGGGCGGCTGGGTCCAGCCGCACCTGCCCCGGCCCTGGGGCCGGGCGGCCTCACCCCTCGAACAGGTCGTCATCCACCAGGAGCTGCGCGCGGCCGGAGTACGCCCGCCCGCGCTCATGATCGGGGCCTGGGTGGTGCCCTCGCTCGCCGCGCACGGGACGCCCGAGCAGCGGGAACGCTTCCTGCCCCCGACCCTGCGCGGCGAGATCATCTGGTGCCAGCTCTTCAGCGAGCCGGGCGCGGGCTCGGACCTGGCCGGGCTGCGCACCCGGGCGGAGCGGACCGAGGACGGGGACGGGACACCAGGCTGGCGGATCAGCGGCCAGAAGATCTGGACGTCGCTCGCCCGGCAGGCCCAGTGGGGCATCTGCGTCGCCCGTACCGACCCGGACGCGCCCAAGCACCGGGGCATCACCTACTTCCTCGTCGACATGGCCTCGCCCGGAATCGAGGTACGCCCGCTGACGGAGCTGACCGGCGAGCAGATCTTCAACGAGGTGTTCCTCGACGACGTGTTCGTGCCGGACGCGATGGTGGTCGGCGAGGTCGACGCCGGCTGGCGGGTCGCGCGCGGCACCCTCACCGCCGAACGCGTGAACCTGTCGACCGGCTGGCAACTCGGCGCCGACGTGCCGGGCCTGCTCGCGCTCGCCGAGGACCTCGGCGTCGCCGCGGATCCGGTCGTCCGCGACGCCCTGGGCCGGTTCGCCGCCGACGCGCACGTGTTCGCGCTGCTCGGCGACCGGGCGATCCTCAAGCAGCTGTCCGGCGTGGACGCCGGGGCGACCGCGAACGTCGGCAAGCTCGTCGGCATGGAGCACGGCCAGCGGGTGACGGAGTACGGGTTCGGGCTGCTCGGCGCGGAGGGCGCGCTCACCGGCCGGGACACCGACGGGCGCCGGCGGCACTGGACCCGCCTGCTGCTCGCCTCGCGCGCGATGACCATCGGCGGCGGCACCACCGAGGTCAACCTCAACGTCATCGCCGAGCGCCTGCTCGGCCTGCCCCGCGACCCGTGAGGTGGCACGTCCTCGAGGCCGGGGAGCGGTCGGGTAGCGTTCGTCCTCCCATGCGAGTCACGACGCGAGGCCGGCACACGGTGGTGGCGGCCGGCGCCGGGCTTCTGCTCGGCGCGCTGGCGCTGGGACCCGCGCTCGCCCCGGGGTTCGTGCTCGCCTACGACATGGTCTTCGTGCCGCACCCGGCCCTGTCCGAGGCGACGTTCGGGCTGACCGGCATGCTGCCCCGGCACGTGCCCAGCGACGCCGTCGTGGCCGCCCTGTCCCACCTCGCGCCGGCCGGCCTGGTGCAGAAGGCGATCCTGCTGGCGATCTTCGTGCTGGCGTTCGCCTCCGCGTCCGCGCTGGTGCCCGGCGACCGGCTCCTGCCGCGGCTCGCCGCCGGTGTCGTCTACGCCTGGAACCCCTACGTCGCCGAACGCCTGCTGCTCGGCCAGTGGGCGCTCCTGCTCGGCTACACGGCGCTTCCGCTCGTCGTGACGGCGGCGGCGCGCGGGGACCACCGGCGGCTGGCGCTCGCGCTGCTCCCGGCCGCG
>NZ_JBHLZP010000970.1:0-1604 GCF_042429965.1 Actinoallomurus acaciae | reverse complement strand
GACCGCCCGCCCCGGCGCCGTCGCACCGCGTGTCGTCACGGCGCGTGCCGTCACGGGTAACGCTCCGGCGCGTGCGGCCGCCGCCGCGCTCCGCCCGCTCGTCAACGGCGGCTTCGAGACCGGCTCGCTGTCCGGCTGGACCTCCGCGGGCGTGGTGACCGGCGTGACCAGGGACCATCCGCACAGCGGCCGGTACGCGGCGCTGCTCGGCTACCCCGACGACCCGAAGAAGGGCGACTCCGTCATCCGGCAGACCTTCACCGCCGTCCGCGGCAATCGCCGGCTGTCATTCTGGTACAACGTCAGCTGCCCGGACCGGGTGCGCTACGACTGGGTGACCGCCTCGCTGCGCGACGACACGACCGGCACCACCAGCACGGCACTCCCCCGTACCTGCACGTACGACAACAGGTGGGAGAGGGCCGAGGCCCCGGTCGTCGGCGGCCACACGTACACCCTCACGCTGCTGAGCCACGACGACGGCTACTTCGGCGACCCGACATCGGCCAAGTTCGACGACGTGGCGCTGTCGTGACCTCAGGGGTGCAGGGGCAGTCCCTTGAGGGTCTTGTCCAGGGGATTCTTCGCCCCGAACACCGCGAGGCCCACCAGCACCAGCTCCTCGGCCGGCACGGCGCGGACGGTGGCCCGGTTGGCCTCGTCGTGCCCGGTCTTGAACATGTCCTCGGTGAAGACGGCGACGTCCAGGTCGCGGTTCACGGCCGAGCCGCGCACCCGGCCGAGCGCCTCGGCGTCGGCGGCGTAGACAAGCACGGGCTGGCGGAACATCGACAGATACCCGGTGCCGGAGCCGTCCTCGTACGGCTCGCCGATGACCTCGGGGTGGTTCGCGGCGACCGCACCGGCCAGGAACGCGGTCACGTTGAGCTTCTGCCAGACGGCCAGATCCTCCCGGACCACAATGCCGATCTTGGTGTCGAATCGCATGAGTCCGATCCTGGCGCGGCGGCCCACCGGGGGTCTTGAACGCTCGTGCGCCGACGACGAGCGACAATGGGGCGGTGCCTCGCGATTGGTCCCGTTACTGGCACTCGGGTGACCGGCCGTTGGAGGCCATGCACGCCCACTTCGAGCGGCATGTCTACCACCGGCACAGCCACGAGTCCTACTCCTTCGGCGTCACGGAGAGCGGCGCCCAGTCGTTCACGTGCCGCGGCGGGGCGCACACCAGCGCGAGCGGCATGGTGATGGCCTTCAACCCCGACGATCCGCACGACGGCCACGCCGCCGACGGGGTCGGCTTCACCTACCGCATGGTGCACATCGGTCCCGGTCTCGTCCGCGACGTGCTCTCCGACCAGGGCGGGCGCCCGTCCGCTCTGCCGCTGTTCGCCGAGCCGGTGATCGACGATCCGGTCGCCGCGCGGCACGTCCAGGCCCTGCACCGGGCGCTGCTCGGCGGCGCGCCGGCCCTGCGTCGCGACGAACTGCTCGCGGCCACGGTCGCGTGCCTCACCCGCCACGCCACGCGGTCGCGGCCCGAACGGCGCACGGCTCCGGAGTCCGGGGTCGCCGCCGTGGCGCGGGGCGTCATCCACGACACGTACCTGGACGACATCACCGCCGACGACCTCGCCGCCGCG
>NZ_JBHLZP010000969.1:0-1608 GCF_042429965.1 Actinoallomurus acaciae | reverse complement strand
GGCCAGGTCGGTGAGCTGGCCGAGCCGGTGGTTGATGCCCGCCTGCTGGTCGGGCACACGCGGAACGGCGGCGAGCGCGGACGCCGGACCGGCGGTCCCGGACGGGACGGCCGACGGAACCCGCTGCCAGCGCGCCGCCCAGTAGCCGAGGGCCTGGCCGAGCTCGGCCAGACGCGGCCCGTCCTCGTGGTCCAGCAGGGCGTGGACCGCGTGACCGGTACGGATCACTCCGTGGGTGGCGCCGGCCGCGATGCCGGGCAGCAGCCGCGGCCACCACGTCTCCAGCACCGTACGCCAGGGCCGCTCGGTCACCTCACGTTCGAAGAACGCCAGCCAGTCACCGAGACGATGAGGATCTCCCAGCGCCGTACGCCAGCCGTCGGCGGTGACCGGCGAGGTGCCGCGCGGCACCTCGTCCAGCCGGCGCACGTACCGGTCGAGCCAGCGGTGGACCTCGCGTGCGTGCCCCCGCCGGACCATGGACTCCGCCGCCATCGGACCGTGGTTGGAGAGCCAGCCCTCGAACTCCGGACCGGTCCGATGCAGCCGTTCGTACGCCTCGTCGAGCGTGCCGTCGATGTTCATACGGCCTGACGCTAACCACGCGTTGAACGGCGATCATCGGCTCAGGGACCGAAATGCCTTCCTCCATTGGGCCTAGGGCCCGCCACGCGGCCTCGGCGCCGACGAATTGATCGACCACCCCGTCTCCTGATTCGCCGGGACCGCCCGCGCATAATGGTGCGAACTCGTGTCGTCTTTCACTCGTGATCCTTGGATTGTGATTACATGCGCGCTATCGCGCAGCCGGTGTGAACCCAGGTGAGCCCCAGGCGGGCGATGTGCTGACCGATGAGCACCGGACCGCGGCACAGCGGGCATCGTCCGGACCTGCGTGCCTTCCTGGTCCTGTTCGCGGTGATCACCGAGTAGCCCGGGGGAGAACGGGCGCATGCCGGTATTCCTTCGGCACTCGAAGGCCGGTGGCTAAGTCGACCGGACCGTATCCTGGATATTTATATAAAGAATTCACTGAGACCGCCATCGCACCTTTCCCCTTTCCTTGCTGAGGGAACAATATCCCGGCCGCAAGGACGTTTCGAGGTGTGAACGGCTGCCTGTGGACAACGCCACGCGGGGCCGTCGGGTCAGGCGCGCAGGCGAAGGCCCCGGGGGGTCGGGTGGAAGCCGGCCGCCTCCAGCGCCGCCGCCAAGGGGGAGTCGTTGATCGACTCGCCGTCGGCGCGTTCGACCGTGAGGCGGCCCAGGGCGCCCTCGCGGACCGCGAGGGCCAGGGCGTCGACGGCCGGTTGCAGGTCGCCCTCTTCCCAGGACAGCAGGGTCTTGCCGCCGCGCTCGACGTACAGCACCAGGCTGCCCTCCACCATGACCACCAGGGCGCCCGCCTTGCGGCCCGGCTTGTGGCCGCTCGCGGCCTCGCCCGGGCGTTCGGGCCATGGCAGGGCGGCGCCGTACGGGTTCGCCGGATCGGTCGCGGCGAGGACCAGGGCGCGGGCGTGATCGTCTTCTGGTCGCTGGGTGGCGCGCAGCCGGTCGACCGCGCCGGGCAGGGCGAACTGGGCCGCGCCCAGGCCCTCGACGAAGTAG
>NZ_JBHLZP010000968.1:0-1620 GCF_042429965.1 Actinoallomurus acaciae | reverse complement strand
GATGACGGCATCGCGCCCGCCGAGCTGGCGGCGGCGCTGCGCGCCTACGCCGGTGGGCATGGCGAGCACGCCGTCCTCGCCGCGCTCTCCGGATCGCGTCTGTTCGTCCCCGTGGTCGCCGTCCTGACCGAAGACGAGACGGTGGACGGGCTGCGCCGCGAGAAAGAGAGTGAGATGGCGCTGCCGACGCTCGTCGGCGACGACGGGCGGCGCGGTGTGCTGGCCTTCACCTCGGCCGAGACCCTCGCCCGCTGGCAGGCGGACGCGCGTCCCGTCGCGGTGCGCGCCGCCCAGGCCTGCCAGGCCGCCATCGACGAGGCCGCCGACGCCTTGGTCATCGACGTCGCGGGCCCGGTGCCGTACGCCATCGAGGGCCCGCGGCTGCGCGTGCTCGCCGATGGCGGCACGATCACCGCCCCGCACGAGGACCCGGAGGTCCTGGCCGCCGTCCAGGAGGCGGCGGGCGACCTGCCGGGGATCACCGGTATCCAGGTACGGCCCGGCACGCAGAGCGACCTGGCGATCCGGCTGCGCCTCGCCCAGGACGCCGACGAGCAGGTGGTCCTGCGCACGGCCGCCGACCGCCTGTCCGAACGCCTGAGCGGCCGTATCTCCGGCGGCGTCGAACTCGGCGTCGTCTTCGCCTGAGATCTCGGCCCCGCCGCCCGGCTCGCGGTTCTCCGGCGCGCCGGGCGGCGGGTGCGCGGTCGTGGCCGCGCCTCGTTAGGCTCGGGACATGCCGACGACGCTGATGATGCAGGACGCCCTGATCCGCCTCACCGAGTACTGGGCGGGGCAGGGATGCGCCATCGTCCAACCGATGAACACCGAGGTCGGCGCCGGCACGCTCAACCCCGCCACCGCCCTGCGGGTCCTCGGGCCCGAGCCGTGGAAGGTCGGCTACGTCGAGCCCAGCGTCCGCCCGGACGACTCGCGGTACGGCGACAACCCCAACCGGCTCCAGACGCACACGCAGTACCAGGTGATCCTCAAGCCCGAGCCGGGCGACGCGCAGGAGCGCTACCTCGGCAGCCTGGAGGCCATCGGCATCGACCTGCGCGCCCACGACGTGCGGTTCGTCGAGGACAACTGGGCCTCACCGGCGCTGGGCGCGTGGGGGCTCGGCTGGGAGGTCTGGCTCGACGGCCTGGAGATCACCCAGTTCACCTACTTCCAGCAGTCCGGCGGCATGCCCCTCGACCCGGTCTCGGTCGAGATCACCTACGGCATGGAGCGCATCATCATGGCGCTCCAGGGCGTCGGGCACTTCAAGGACATCGCGTACGCGCCCGGCCTGTCCTACGGCGAGGCGTTCGGGCAGGCCGAGTACGAGATGAGCCGCTACTACCTCGACGAGGCCGACGTCGAGGCGGGCCGCGCGCTGTTCGCCACGTACGAGGCCGAGGCGCGGCGCATGATCGAGGCGCGCCTGCCGGTGCCCGCGCACTCGTACGTGCTCAAGTGCTCCCAGGCCTTCAACGTGCTCGACGCCCGCGGAGCCGTCGGCACCACCGAGCGGGCCAGCGCGTTCGCCCGCATGCGCGCCCTCGCCCACGACGTCGCGCGGCTGCGGGCCGAGCGCGGTGAGGAGCTCGGCCATCCGCTCGGCGACGCCGCCAC
>NZ_JBHLZP010000967.1:0-1631 GCF_042429965.1 Actinoallomurus acaciae | reverse complement strand
GTGGGAGCGGGCGATCCACCGCGACGTGGTCGGGCCGGTGCTGGAGGACCAGGTGACGGCGGTGCGGGAGGCCACGCGGCTCCGGCCGGACCTCGACCCCGGCCGGGTCGGCATCCGCGGCTGGTCCTTCGGCGGCTCGCTCGCCGCGCTGGCCGTCCTGCGCCGGCCGGACGTCTTCCACGCCGCGGTCGCGGGGGCCGGAGTCACCGACCAGCGGCTCTACCACGCCCTCTGGCGGGAGCGGTTCCTCGGCCATCCGGCGGAGTTCCCCGAGCGGTACGAGGCGTGCTCGCTCGTGGACGAGGCGCCCGCGCTGACCCGCCCGCTGCTGCTCATGCACGGACTCGCCGACGAGAAGGTGCATGTGGCGAACACCGTGCGCCTGTCCGGCGCGTTGCTGGCCGCCGGGCGCCTGCACGAGGTGGTGCTCCTGCCCGGCGTCGGCCACCAGGCGATCGGCTCACGGGCCACCGCGGACCTGCTGCGCCATCAGGTGAGTTTCCTGAGACGACACCTCGATCCCGAGGCGCGCCGCGCCGGCCGGACGTAGAACCTCAAGCCCGTGCGTGTGTGCACAGGGCGTCGTCGACCAGTTCGCTCTCGGCCTGTTCCACGTGCAGGACGTCGTCCGGTGATTCGGCGATCACGCCCGACAGCGAGACCGTGACGCCGCGCCGGCCGTCGGCGGTGACACCGTCGGCGGTGATCCAGCCGGCGTCGCCGCCCTCGTGGCCCCAGTACACCCCGCCGCACGACAGCGGGCGGGAGAAGAGCCCCAGCCCGTCACGGGCGCCCGGCATGAGCCTCTGGTACTCGGCGTTGACGGGAACGGTGTGCCTCATCTGCGCCAGCTGCGCCGGGCGCAGGAGCCGGCCGCCGAGCAGGGCGCGGAGGAACCGGTCGACGTCGGCGGTGGTGGAGACGAGCCCGGCCTCTCCATTGGTGCCCGAGCCGACCTGCTCGGTGACGTCCGTGAGCGGTTCGCCGGGTTGGAACCGCTGGTAGGTCTCGGCGTGGGGGCGGGGCAGCGTGGGTGCGGCGCCCGGCCAGAAGGTGTGTTCGAGGCCGAGCGGCCGGACGATCCGGTCCCGTACCTCCTCGTGCCAGGGGTGCCCGGTGACCCGCTGGATGATCATGCCGAGCAGGACATAGCCGGTGTTGCTGTAATTCCAGTCCGTACCGGGCCGAAAGTCCGGGCGGTGACTCATCGCCCGGGCGACGATCTGCCCGGGCGGGTGGATGTCGTACCGGTGCCGGTAGAAGTCCTCCGCCGAGGTGTAGTCGGGATAGTCGTCGTGGATGCCGCTGGTGTGCTGGAGCAGTTGGCCGATGGTGATCGCGCGGCCGTCGTTGCCGTTTCCCGAGACCACGCCGGGCAGCCATCGTTCGACCGGGTCGCCCGGGGAGAGCCTGCCGTCGCCGGCCAGTTGCAGGATCACGGTGGCGACGAACGCCTTGGTGACGCTGGCGATCCGGAAGTAGCCGTCCGGGGAGACCGGCCGCCGGGTCGTCCGGTCGGCGACGCCGCTCGTGGCGGTCAGAGTCCGGCCGCCGGGGCCGGTCAGGCGGGCCTGGACGCCCGTCACGCCGAGCGCGGTGATCGCGGCGGCGTCGCGCCGGAGCCGGTCGAG
>NZ_JBHLZP010000966.1:0-1635 GCF_042429965.1 Actinoallomurus acaciae | reverse complement strand
TTCAGCAGGAAGACGATCGCCGCCGCCGCGAGCCCGCGGGCCCGTTCCGGGGTCCGGCCGCCACGACCGGTGAGGTCGAGCACGTCCTCGTCCCGGATCTCGGCGGGGGTCGCGGGAAGCGTGATCGGCACCCGGTCGAGCCGGTGGACCCGGTCGTGAGCGGGCGCCAGCCGGTCGGCGGCCACGGACCTGAGCACGAGGGAGCCGATCGAGGCGACGGGCGCGCCGGCCCGGTCGGTGAGGGTGAGCGCGTACCCGGGCGCCGCGTCCCGGAAGGTCGCCCGTACGCGCAGCGCCGACGCTCCAGAGGCGTGCAGGCGCACACCGCTCCAGGCGAACGGCAGCGGGATCCGGCCGTCCTCGGGTGCGTCCGCGCCGAGCAGGCTGGTGGTCTGGAGCGCCGCGTCCAGCAGGGCCGGATGCAGGCCGAAGCCGTCCGTCTCAAGGCCTTCGGGGAGCTCCACCTCGGCGAAGACCTCGTCTCCGCTCCGCCAGGCCGCGCGCAGCCCCTGGAACGCGGGCCCGTAACCGTAGCCGTCGCCCGCCATCCGCTCGTAGAAGTCGCCGACCGGGATGGGCTCGGCGTCCGCGGGCGGCCACGGGAGCGGCTCCGCGCCGAACGGCTCCGTGGAGAGCCGGCCGGTGGCGTGCCGGATCCACCGTCCCTCGTCCCGCCGTGAGTGGACGCCGATCTCCCGGTCGGCGACGACGACCCTGATCTGCACGTCGCCGTCGTCCGGCACGGTCAGCGGCGCCTCGATGACGAGTTCGTCCAGGGCACCGTGGCCGGCCTCGGCACCGGCGTGCAGCGCCAGCTCGGCCAGGGCCGAACCCGGCAGTACGGTCGAGCCCGCGACCGCGTGGTCGACGAGCCAGCCGTGCCGCCGGAGCGACAGGCGGCCGGTGAACACGACGCCGTCGGGCAGCGGAACGGCGGCGCCCAGCAGCGGATGACCGGCGTCCTCCAGCCCCGCGGCGGCGAGGTCGCCGTTGCCGCGCCCGCCGTCGAGCCAGTAGCGCCGGTGCTGGAAGGCGTAGGTGGGAAGGTCCGGCCGCCGGAACGGCCCGGGCCCGTACGCGCCGCTCCAGTCGATCTCGACCCCGGCGACGTGCGCCTCTCCGGCGGAACGGAGGAACCGGTCCAGCCCGCCGTCGTCGCGACGCAGGCTGCCCACGACCACGGCGGGCGCGGGGACGGTCTCCGCGATGCTCGGGACCAACACCGGGTGCGCGCTGATCTCGATGAACGCGTGGAACCCGGCGTCGCTCAGGGCTTCGGTGGCCTGCTCGAACCGCACGGTCCGCCGCAGGTTGCGGTACCAGTAGCCGCCGTCCAGCTCCGTCGTGTCCAGCCACCGTCCCTCGACCGTGGAGAAGAACGGAACCCGCGACGGCCGAGGATCGAGCCCCGCCAGCAGATCCGCCAACTCACCCTCGATCGACTCGACATGCGAGGTGTGCGAGGCATAGTCGACCGGCACCCGCCGCACCCGCACACCATCGGCCTCACAGGCCCCGACCAGGTCGTCCAGCGCCCCCGGATCACCCGCGACGACCACCGAGGACGGGCCGTTGATCGCCGCGATCTCCAGGCCCTCGACCAGCCGCGTCGTGACCTTTTCGACGGGCAGCGCG
>NZ_JBHLZP010000965.1:0-1649 GCF_042429965.1 Actinoallomurus acaciae | reverse complement strand
GCACGATCCCCACCGGCGTGTCGGCGCCGACGCCCCGCCGGCGGAGCAGGTGGGCGAGCCGGTTGGACCGCTCGTCGAGCTCCGCGTACGTGAGCGTGCGCGGCCCGCAGGTCACGGCGGCGGCGTCCGGCCGGGCGCGCACCTGCCCGGCGAACAGCCCGGGAATGGAGGCCTCGGCCGGAAAAGGGGTTGCCCGGCCGTGGAATACGCCGATCTCCTTCTTGTCCTCCAGCACGTGCTCACCCGGTCCCCGCGCTCCAAAGACGGTAATGGCATAGCGCCTGTACCACTGTCGAAGGCGTCGGCGACGGCCCGCAAGTCTTATTTGTCGGTCATCCGGCTCAGGCGATATCACCGGCGATGTCATATCGCACCGCCGCCCGGATGAGCTCGGCCTTGTTGCGCAGCCCGAGTTTCTGCCGGATGCGCTGGACGTAAGTGTCGACGGTCGCCTTGGCAAGCCCGAGCCGGCGGCTGATCTCCTTGTGCGTCCAGCCGTCGGCGACGAGCCGGAGCACCTGTATCTCCCGCTCGGTCAGATCTCCTGGAACGACCGGTGGAGGCGGTGCCGGCTCTTCGGCGCCGAAGCCGAAAAGGTCGCCGTTCGCGTGGCTGGACAGGAAGAAACGCTCTTCGGCGATCAGGGCGAGCGCCGCGAACAACGCCTCCGGGCCCGCGTCCATGTCGAGGTATCCGTGGACTCCGGAGGCGAAGAGCGCCGCGACCTGATGGTGGCCCGCGCCTCCGGAGATGGCCAGGACCAGCACCGAACGGGACCAGGCCCGTACGTGGGCGAGGAACTCCTCATCCACGGTGTGCGGCAGCCCGACGATGAGGATCTCCGTTTCGCGGGCGGTGAGATGGCGTTGGACCCCGGCCGGGTGAATGACGCTCGTGACCGAGAAATGACGGTCGGCGGATTCGAGGACCTTCAACGCGCCTTGCATCACCAAAGAGCCGTTATCCAGCAATATCACCGTGCGCGATCGGTCCGGCGTGGGGTCGAGCTCACCGTTGTTCACGCTTGGGAATTATGCGACAGCGAACGTCCGACGTGAAGGGCATGGCACACCGCACGGTCTTATTTTCATGTCATGCGCGGTGTCCTGGTTCGTGGTATCCGGGTGCGCTCTTTCGAGACACACTAAAGGCGTCTTGTGGCGTCCGGGAGCACCCGGATCTACTGGGAGAGCGCCGGTGAGCGCGAATCTCCCCACATTCCCGCCGCAGAGGAACGTGACGTGACCGAGAACGGCGAACTGCTCCGGGCGGTGCGTGACGCCTGGGCCGAGACGCTGGGCATCGAGGCCGACGCCGTACCGCTGGAGGAGGGTTTCTTCGAGGCCGGCGGAAACTCCCTGCTGCTGTTGCTGCTGTGGGAACGGCTCAACGAACTGACCGGCCGGGACCTGCGCGCGACCGACCTGTTCCTGCATCCCACGGTGCGCGCCCAGGCCGCGCTGCTGCTCTCCGCGGACGGCGAGCGGCGATGAGCCCGACCCTGTGGGGGCTGTTCGCCGCGTCCGCCGAACGGCACCCCGGCCGCCCCGCGGTCGAGCTGCCAGCGCTGACAATCGGGTACCGCCGGCTGGCCCGCGCCGCGGTGGCGCTCGCCGAGACGATCGCGGACGCGCACGCCCGCGTCGGAC
>NZ_JBHLZP010000964.1:0-1658 GCF_042429965.1 Actinoallomurus acaciae | reverse complement strand
GACGGCGCGGGCTCGGCCCGGGTCCCCGCCTCGTGCTGCGGGCTGGTCGGCCTCAAGCCGAGCCGCGGCCGGACGCCGTGCGGGCCCGACGTGGGCGAGCTGGGCTTCGGCATGGCCTGCGAGTCGGCGCTGACGCGCACCGTGCGCGACGCCGCCCGCTACCTCGACGCGATCCAGGGCCCGGCCGTGGGTGACAAGTACACCGCGCCCCCTCCGCTCCGCCCGTACGAGGACGAGCTCGCCACCGACCCCCACCGGCTGCGCGTGGCGGTGACCACGTGTTCCTGGTCGGGCGCCCCGGTCGATCCGGAGGTGGCCGAGGCGGCGGTACGCACCGGCCGCCTGCTGGAGGAGATGGGACACGCGGTCACGGAGGCGAGCCCGGAGGCCGACTGGGACGCCGTGCTGCGCACGACCATGACCGAGATGGTGTCGATCGCGGCTCTGCTCCTGCTGGCGCCGAGCCGGCCGGACCCCGCGAGGATGGAGGCCGTCTCGCGGCGGATCCTGCGGATGGCCGAGGAGATGAGCGCGCTCGACCTGATCGCGGGCCTGGACGCGCAGAACCGCATCACCCGGGCGGTGGGCGCGTTCTTCACCGGCTACGACCTGCTGGTCACGCCCACGATCGCCCGTCTCCCGGCCCCGCACGGCACGCTCCGCTACGACGACCCGGCCCACACGGTGGAGAGCTGGCTGCGGGCGGAGTTCGACTACGGCCCGTTCACCTCCCTGTTCAACATCTCCGGGCAGCCGGCCGTCAGCCTGCCGCTCGCCCAGAGCCGCGACGGCCTGCCGATCGGTGTTCAGCTCGTCGCGCCGTACGGGCGGGAGGACCTGCTGTTCCGCGTCGCCGCCCGGCTGGAGGAGGCCGTTCCGTGGCGCGACCGCGTCCCGCCGACAGGGCTCAGGCGGGTCGGCTGATGCCGAGGACCAGCCGGCTCCGGAACCGCGGCGACGGGGCGATCCTGGTCGCCGCGTTCTCCTCGGCGGGCCGCCGGTACGACACGCACTGGCACACCGGGCACCAGCTGGCCTGGGCCTCCTCGGGCATCCTCACCGTCTCCTCGCCCGACGGCACGTGGGTGCTGCCGCCGACGCGGGCCCTGTGGATTCCGGCGAACGTCGAGCACGCCATGGACGCCGTTCGCCACACGACCGTCTGCTGCCCCTACTTCGCCGCCGATCGGGGGCCCGGCTGGGCCGTCCCGACCGTGGTCGCGATCAGTCCCCTGGCGCGGGAGCTGATCCTCCACCTGGCCGGCGCCGAGCCGCCCTCGGCCCGCCGCCGGGCCGAGAGCGTCCTGTTCGACCAGCTCGCGCCGGTGCCGGTGACCACCATCGCGGTGCCGATGCCTCGTGACCCGCGCGCCCTCGACGTGGCCCGCGCCGTGATCGAGAGCCCCGCCGACGACGCCACACTGGACATCTGGGCGCGGCGCACCGGCACGAGCATCCGCACCCTCGCCCGCCTGTTCACGACGGAGACGGGCATGTCCTTCGGCCGCTGGCGCACCCAGGTACGCCTGCGGGCGGCGCTGCCGCTGCTCGCCGAGGGCCTGCCGGTCGCCACCGCGGCCCGCCGCGTCGGCTACGCGACCCCGAGCGCCTTCGTCGCCGCGTTCCGCAAGGCCACGGGCATGTCACCCGGCGCCTAC
>NZ_JBHLZP010000963.1:802-2461 GCF_042429965.1 Actinoallomurus acaciae | reverse complement strand
CGTCCCGGCGTCCCGGCGTCCCGGCGTCCCGGCGTCCCGCCGTCCCGCCGTCCCGCCGTCCCGCCGTCCCGCCGTCCCGGCGAGCTGGCGGCTGCGACCGGTCATGCGATGGTGGCTACCCGGCCTGAGGGCCATCCGGCCGACCATGACGTGCACCTGAACGGTCGCGGCGCACTCCCGCCACCCCGGTCGAGCCGGACTTGCGGCCGGTCATCGTCCACCTGGTCGGGGCTGCTCAGCGGTCTTTGCCTCACGGTCGTCGGCCGCCGCGCCGGGCGGGTAGGCGCCGGTCGGCGGCGAGGCGTTTCGGCGGGCGAGCGGTGCGGAGAGAGAGCATGGTGTCGACGGCGCATGCTTCCGTCGGCCGGGGTGGGGAAGCCCCGGAAACAGCCCGCGTTAAGGGCGCGAGAGTCGTGACCGTGAGCGTCCAGGCGCCGGTGGGCACGCGAGCCTGTTTCCGCCATCCCCGAAATGCCACCAGGCGCCTTCGCGGTTCGGCGGTCCGGGCGCTGAGGACCATCTCTTCGAGGGGATCCGAGCCGGCCGGCACGCGGATTCCTGGCAAGACGCCGAGGCGCGGGCACGGGTTGCCGACGGTCGCGACAGAGGTCAGGCTTCCGGGTCACGGTCCGTACGCAGGTGGCGCAGGGCGTCCGGAAGCGCGATGTCGAAGTCGTCGCGGTCACCGTCCCAGCGGCGGAACACCGCGGCGGCCCCGCGCGCGGACTCGCCCGGCAGCCCCGCCTCCTCCATCGTCGCGGCGGCCTCCTCCATCTCGGGCGCCCATCGCCAGGCGCGGGCCGCGACCCTGGACAGGTGCTCGGGCGCGGCGAGGTGGTCGTGGGCGAGCCGCCGAGCCTCGACGAGGAGATGGTCGCTCACACCGTACGTGTCCGCGAGCGCGAGGGAGACCGCGGCGAGGGCACTCGCGGCCTTGTTGAAGGAGCCGTAGGCCATCTTCAGCGCGGATGCCTGGCCGATGCCGCCGTCGATCGTGATCGCCTCGATCGGGCCGTCACCGGCGAACAGCCCGGCGACCGGACCGGTGTGCCCGGCCGCGCCCGACAGGTAGAGACGCGCGCCGGTACGGCCGGAGGGCGGGGGCCCGATCACGCAGCCGTCCACCACATCGGCGCGCGGGAACAGCCCGGCGATCCGCCGTACACGCGCCGGCCTGATCGCGTTGGCCTCGACGAAGACGCCGCCGAAGCCGGCCCCGGCCACCTGCCGGGCAACCTCCTCGGCGACGGCGGGCGGGCAGAGCGAGACGACGATCTCGGCCTCGGCGATGAGCGCGCCGAGACCGTCGGCACGGACGAGCCCGGCCTCTTCCGCCCGGGCCGCGCTCGCCGCACTCCGCCCATCCGGACACCAGAGCACCCGATGACCGGCCCGCGCGGCCAGACGCCCCACCGCGGCCCCCATCCGTCCAGGATGCAACAGCCCGACCGTGACCGGTGATCGTTCGGCACCCATCGACTCTCCGCCTTCTCTCTCGCGTACTCCCCGCCCGTACGGTATCCACCGGACCGTGCCGGCATTCGGCACCATGACGCCTCGCCCGAACCACGACCAGCAACCCGGGTCTGAGGTGGTGGAGGGGGAGTTCCGGCTTCGGTCTGAGGTGGTGGAGGGGGAGTTCCGGCTTCGGTCTGAGGT
>NZ_JBHLZP010000963.1:0-786 GCF_042429965.1 Actinoallomurus acaciae | reverse complement strand
GGCTTCGGTCTGAGGTGGTGGAGGGGGAGTTCCGGCTTCGGTCTGAGGTGGTGGAGGGGGAGTTCCGGCTTCGGTCCGAGGCAGTACAGGGGGAGTCCCGCCTTGGGGCCGAGGCGGTGCAGAGGGAGTCCCGCTCTCAGTTCAAGGCGGTGTAGAGGAGTCCCGCCTTCGGACCAAGGCGGCGGTGGGAGAGCCCGGCCGTCGGCCCGAGCGGTGTAGGGGGGGTCCCGCTCTCGGCCCGAGGCGACGCAGGGGCCCTCCCCTCGGCCGAGGCAACGCGGGGAAAACCCTCCAAGCGAATTATCCACAGCCGCCCCGTCGGCCTTCCGCCCGAGGATTCCAGCGCTTGACAATGGAAATGGGCTGAGCCCGGTTGCGTCCACGGGTGTGGTGTAGTTTCCGCTGGTAGAAGGCGTGGCGTCGTGAACCGAGACGGCCATCGCATGATCCTTCGAGAGATGGATGATCAACGAAGGGGAACAACGCGATGGCCGTGGGTAACAGTGTGGACCCTGCAAGCTGGTTCGCCGAGCCGATCGGGGCGTGTGACCCGGATCTGTTCAGGCAGATGGTCAAGACAAATGGCCGAGGCGCTCATGCCGGCCGAGGCCGATGCGATGTGCGGGGCCGGCTACGGCGAACGCTCCGAGGCTCGGGTCAACAGTCGTAACGGCTACCGGGATCGAGACTGGGATACCCGTGCGGGGACGGTGGCTGTTGCTTTTTGAGCACGGTCTTCTGGAGTGGTAGATCCGGTGGTCTGGGTGATCGTTGGATGGGCGGGTG
>NZ_JBHLZP010000962.1:0-1660 GCF_042429965.1 Actinoallomurus acaciae | reverse complement strand
AGCCGGGCCCGGCGGCGCGGCTCGAACCGCGCGACGCGCCGCAGCGGCGCCGGGACCTGGTCGCCCGGCAGCACACCGACGGCGGACGCGGCGAACTCGACCACGCGTTGCCGGACCGCCTCTGGCAACGGCTGGTCGAGCTGCTCGTCCGGGCCGGTGTCGATGATCTTTCTCCTCACGCGTGGTCGGGTCGCGCGTCCGGCGAACATACCGCCGGGTCGCCCGTACCGCCGTCGCTGCCCAGCGTAGACGGCAGGACACCCCGGAGTAGGCGATCCTCCGACGAATGCCCCCGGCACGTCGCCGACGGCGGCCTGGGGGCGCCGCCGGACCCTTCCCGGAGGCCGGGGGCCGGCTTGTCGGTGCCCGGCCGTACGGTGCCTGCCATGGCCCCCGAAGGCCCTGCCGTGCAGGGCACCCTCGACGACCTCGGCACGCCTCTCATCGGAGTGACCTTCGTGGTCGTCGACCTGGAGACCACCGGCGGGTCGGCGCACGACGACGCCATCACCGAGATCGGCGCGGTCAAGGTGCGCGGCGGCGAGGTGCTGGGCGAGTTCGGCACACTCGTCGACCCGGGCATGCCGATCCCGCCGTTCATCACCGTGCTGACCGGCATCACCCAGCGGATGGTCGTCGCGGCGCCGCGCATCGACCAGGTGCTGCCGGCGTTCCTGGAGTTCGCGCGCGGAGCCGTGCTGGTGGCGCACAACGCGCCGTTCGACATGGGCTTCCTCAAGGCCGCGTGCGCCGCGCAGGAGCGTCCCTGGCCCGCTCCCGCCGTCCTCGACACGGCCGACCTGGCACGGCGGCTGCTCACCCGCGACGAGGTGCCCAACTGCAAGCTGTCGACGCTCGCCCGTTTCTTCCGTACGGCCACCGAGCCGTGCCACCGGGCTCTCGCCGACGCCAAGGCGACGGTCGACGTGCTGCACGGGCTGTTCGAGCGCGCCGGCGCGTTCGGCGTGGAGTCGCTGGAGGAGCTGAGGAGCTTCTCGCGTGCCCCGACGCCGGAGCAGCGGCGCAAGCGTCACCTCGCCGACGCGGTGCCGGCCGCGCCGGGCGTCTACATCTTCGAGGACGCGCGCGGCGAGCCGCTCTACGTCGGCAAGAGCGGCCGGTTGCGCACGCGCGTCCGCTCCTACTTCACCGCCTCCGAGACGCGCCGGGGCGTCCGCGAGATGATCGGCATCGCCGATCGGGTGCGCACCATCGTGTGCGCCAGCGCGCTGGAGGCCGAGGTGCGCGAGCTGCGCCTGATCGCCGCGCACAAGCCGCGCTACAACCGCCGCTCACGCCATCCCGAGCGCGCCGTGTGGCTCAAGCTGACCTCCGAGCCGTTCCCCCGGCTGTCGATCGTCCGCGAGGTGCGCGACGACGAGAGCGTGTACCTGGGCCCGTTCGCGAGCACGCGGCTCGCCGAGGAGGCCCGCACGGCGGTGCACGACGCCGTTCCGCTGCGCCAGTGCACGCAACGCCTGACCCTGCGGCTGATCTCCGAGGGCCGGGCCGGCACGTGCGTGCTCGGTGAGCTCGGCCGGTGCGGCGCCCCCTGCGAGGGGCGGCAGAGCCCCGAGTCGTACGCCGAGCACGCCGCCCACGCCCGCGCGATCCTGACCGGCGACGTCCGCCCGGTGGTGGCCGCCTCGCGCGCCCGCAT
>NZ_JBHLZP010000961.1:339-2002 GCF_042429965.1 Actinoallomurus acaciae | reverse complement strand
CGAGGAGGGGATGGCGCCGCTGGCGGTCTTCAACCCGCACCCCTGGCCGGTGGCGACCACGGTCGAGGTCGAGTTCGGCGCCCAGCTCGGCCGGGGCGCGATCGTCGCCGTGGACGACGCGGACCGGCGCGTGCCCGTGCAGGTGGCGCGCTCGTCCACGGTGTGCGGCGGGCGCCGGGTGCTCGTGGTGCCGGTGGAGCTGCCGCCGCTCGGCTACCGGCTCTACCGGCTGTACGCCGACCCGGCGAGCGGCCCGGTGACCGAGCGCGGCACCGTCCTGGAGAACGAGCACCTGCGGGCCGAGATCGACCCGGCGACCGGCTGGCTGTCGAGCCTCGTGCACAAGGCGAGCGGCGCCGATCTCATCGACGACGAGGCGGCGCGGGCGGCGCACGCGGCCATCCTGGACGATCCGACCGACACCTGGGGCCACGGCGTCGTCTCCTACCGCGACGTCATCGGGCGGTTCACGCCGACGTCCGTCCGCGTGGTCGAGTCCGGCCCGGTGCGCCACGTGGTGCGGGTCGACAGCGCGTACGGCTCCTCGACGATGCGCGAGGACTACGTGCTGGTCGCGGGCGCGCGGCACCTGGAGGTCCGGGTGACCGTCGACTGGCACGAGCGGCTGAGGATGCTCAAGCTGCGCTTCCCGACCGCGCTGACCGGGGTGACCGCCACGCACGCCATCCCGTACGGCCACCTTGAGCGGGTCCCGGACGGCCATGAGACGGTGAGCCACACCTGGGTGGACGTGTCCGGGGAGACGCCCGCCGGCCCGGCCGGGCTGTCGGTGCTCAACGACGCCAAGTACGGCGGCGACGTGTCCGGCGGCGACCTCGGCGTCACCGTCCTGCGGAGCCCGCCGTACGCCTGGCACACCCCGGAGCCGCTGCCCGAGGACGGCGACTACGAGGCGATGGACCAGGGCGTGCAGCGGTTCACGTACCGGCTGCTGCCGCACGACGGCGACTGGCGCGCGGCCGGCACGCCGCGTGCCGCCGCCGAGCTGGACCAGCGCCCGGTCGCCCTGCTGGAGTCCTTCCACGAGGGCCCGCTGCCCCAGCATCGGTCCTTCGCCGACGCGAGCGACGCGGGCAACGTCGTGATTACGGTGGTCAAGCGGGCCGAGGACGGCGATGGTCACATCGTGCGCGGCTACGAGACGGACGGCGCGGCGGCGACCGCAACGGTCCACCTGCCGTTCCTGCGGCGCACGGTGATCGCGGAGTTCGACCCGCACGAGATCAAGACGCTGTTCGTGCCGGACGACCGGAGGCTGCCGGTGGTCGAGACGGACCTGCTGGAACGGCCGCTGAGCGAGTCGGAGGACACGACGCCGGACCGTACGGGATGACGTCGGTGGTCGTCCTGGACCAGGGCTGGCGCCTGCGCGGCTTCCTCGGCGACGACTGGCGGCTCCACCGCGCCCAGCTGCACGCCCGCGAGGTGGGCGGGCGATGGGTGCCCGCGCGGGTGCCCGGCTCGGTCCTGGCGGACCTGCTCGCGGCGGGCGAGGTGCCCGATCCGCGCGTCGGGCGGCAGAGCATGCTGTCGGAGTGGGTGCCGCAGCGCACCTGGGTCTACCAGACGACGCTGCGCACCCACGGACCGGCGGACGGCGAGCGCGCGTCCCTGGAGTTCGACGGCATCGACCACTCCGCGA
>NZ_JBHLZP010000961.1:0-295 GCF_042429965.1 Actinoallomurus acaciae | reverse complement strand
ATGTTCGTCCCGCTCGTGACGGAGGTGACGGGGCGGCTCGGCGCCGGCGAGCACACGCTGGCGGTCGTGGTCGACCCGGCTCCCGTCAGCGAACCGCAGGTCGGCCGCACCGAGGCCGTGACCGTGCACAAGGGCCGGATGGGCTACGGCTGGGACTTCTGCCCGCGGCTCGTCCACCAGGGGCTGTGGGGCCCGGCCCGGCTCCGGATCACCGGCGCGGTGCGCCTCGCGGACGTGTGGGCGCGGCCCGCGGCGGGCCGGCTCACCTTCACGGTGACCGCGGACGGCGACGCGG
>NZ_JBHLZP010000960.1:0-1668 GCF_042429965.1 Actinoallomurus acaciae | reverse complement strand
GGCCGAGGCGCGTTCGGCGCTGAGCGCCGCGCTGCGCGACCCGGCCGGCCTGCTCGCGCGCAAGGTCGCCGCGCGCCGGTCGATCGCCGCGAACACGGTGGTCGACCTGCCCGGCGACCGGCTGCTGCAGCAGAGCGTCGAGTGGAGCAAGCAGAACCTCGCCGACTCCGTCCAGCAGGCCGACGACCTGCACCTGCGGGCGACCGAGGAGGGCAGGTCGTACCCGGCGTCAAAGGGCACGCTGGCCAAGGCGCGCTGGATCGGCGCGGGCTGGCCGGACTACCCGTGGATCTTCGGCACGGACGGGGAGTTCACCGCGTTCGCGACCGTCGCCGCCGGGCAGTTCTCCGCGATCGAGGATCATCTGCGCACGCTCCGCGACGTCAGCGACGTCGTCAACGACAAGAGCGGCAAGGTGGTGCACGAGGTCGTCTCGGACGGTTCGGTGTACTTCGGCGCGAACGACGAGGCCGGCAACACCGACGAGACCGCCAAGTACCCCAGCGCGGCCGCACTCGTGTGGCGCTGGACCGGCGACCGCCGGTTCCTGGACGACGTCTACGACTTCGCCAGGCGGAACATGCACTACGTGGTCGAGAGGCTGGACGCGGACGGCGACGGCTGGCCCGAGGGGCTCGGCAACGTCGAGCGGCCCGGCATGGGCGTGGAGAAGCTCGACAACACCGTCTACACCGTGCGCGGCCTGTACGACCTGGCCGACATGGCGCGGGCGAAGGGCGACACCGCGACCGTGACCTGGGCCACCTCGCACGGGGACGACCTGGTGAAGCGGTTCGACCAGGCGTGGTGGTACGGCGGCGACACGCACCAGTTCGCCGACTCCCTCGACGACCCGGACAACCCCGCCAACGACAACACGAAGATCTTCCAGCGGCACTGGATCGGGCTGACGCCGCTGGACGCCGAGCTCGTACGGTCCGGGCAGGTGACGCGCCCGCTGGCCACCGACGCCCACGCCCGCGAGGTGCTCGACCAGCGCGAGCGGCCCTGCTACACGGGCGACAACGGGCTGTACCACACCGGCACGGGGCCGACCTCCGCCGAGGGCGGCAACAAGGGCCCGGCGTGCGACAGCGCCGTGTCGAGCGTGCAGAGCGACCGCGAGGCGTTCACCATCAACACCGGCATCATGGCGGTCGCCGAGGGCAACTACGGGCGGCTGGCGCAGCAGCGCCGCTACACCGACGACAACGCGCGGCAGCAGCTCGACCCGTCGCTGTACGAGATGCCCGGCGCGATGCCGGAGATCGTGCCGAGCCCGGACTTCGACCCGCCGAACATCGACCGGCCGGAGACGGGACGCTCCATGGTCCTGCAGGCGTGGGGCGCGTACGGCAACCTGTGGCCGGTCGTGAGCCAGCAGCTCGGCGTCGCGCCGGACCTGGGACGAGGCCGGCTGGAGATCGTCCCGCAGGTCCCGCCGGGACAGCCGAGCGTGGCCGGCCGGAACATCCGCGTCGGCGCGGGCTCGGTGGACGTCTCCGCGTCGGCGTCCGCGACGTCGCTGCGCACGGTCGTGACCGCACGGGCGCCGGGAACCCGCCTGCTCATCGGCCAGGTGCTGCCCTCTGGGGCCGCGGTCGCCTCGGTGACGCTGAACGGCCGGCCGGTGCGGTACGAGGTGCGGCGGACGGCGCGCGGCGGCGA
>NZ_JBHLZP010000959.1:0-1677 GCF_042429965.1 Actinoallomurus acaciae | reverse complement strand
AGCCCAAGCACGCAGGAACCACTTCCGGCGACGCTTGCGCCTCCAGGTCCTACAGATCTAGCCATGTAGTACTAGTCGGCGAGTGCCGGTCTGGTGACGATGTCGTCGGCGAGCGGCGCGACCGTCGCGATGATCTGGTCGACCGTCGGGTCGGGTACGCCCGCTCCGCGCAGCGCGTCGACGAGGTGTCCCGCGACGAGGTCGAAGTGCTCCTGTCCGATGCCGCGTCCGCGGTGCACGTCCTTCATCGGGGCGCCGGTGTAGGTCATCGGCCCGCCGAGCGCGGCGCCGAAGAACTCCACCTGCCGGCCCTTGAGCCGGGGCAGGCTGGTACCGACGAAGAAGCCGGAGAGCCGGTCGTCGGCCAGGATCCGGACGTACAGGTCGTCGACCACGCTCACCAGCGCCGCCTCGCCGCCGATCGACTCGTAGATGGTTGCCTCTGCCACGGTCACTCCTTCGCTGGGACACCTCGTCGTGCGGTCCATGACAGGGCGCGGCGGTTACGTCACCGTCAATCGGCCGTAAGCGGGATGAGACACTCCGTGCACAAGCGCCGGCCGCCCGCCGTGAGACCGGGCATATGGGGCGCGTCAGAACATTGAAAATGCGCCTAATTCGGCCGCGCTTACGCTTACCCGGCGCTCGCCGGCACGATAATGCGTCGATACGCGCTTGCGTTAATGCGATGAGCATGTGCACGATGCCGAATGTCGGAAAAGGCCAACACCAGAGGCGATTTCATGCGCGAACCGCGCCGGTGGCCGGGGGCGACCGGCCCGTCTTCGCGTACGCGCCGGAACGGTGCGCTCCGACTGGCCACACCGTTCGCGGTCGCCGCGCTGACGGCCCTGGTCACGGCCCTGACGACCACTCTCGACGCGTTCAAGCTGCCGCCTTTCGCGCGGCTGGCGATCGTCACGGGCGGGTCGGTCCTCGCCGGGCTGATCGCCTTGGTGTCCCAGCGTGAGGTGCGAGATTCCGTACGCGAGCGGCCGACGGCCGTCGGCGGAGCCGTCGCGCCCGCCCAGTTGCCTCCGGTGATCGCGCATTTCACCGGGCGCACCGATATTTTGGCCAGACTTCATCGGGTGTTCACCGAGGAAAGTGCGGGCCGGAGGGCGCGAGAATGGAGTGGGTGCGTCGTCGTCTCCGTGCACGGGCCCGGAGGCGTCGGAAAGTCGGCGCTGGTGACGCGGTTCGCCCACGAGGTGGCCGGGCGCTACCCGGACGGCCAGCTCTACTGCGACCTCCGCGGCGCCGGTGACGTGCGGGTACGGGCCGAGGACGTGCTGACCGGCTTCCTGCTCGCCCTCGGCGTCCGGCTCACCACCGACCCGGGCGGCCTGGCGGACCTGCAGAAGCTGTGGTGGACCTGGGTGAAGGGCCGGCGCATCCTGATCTTCCTGGACAACGCGCAGTTCGCCGACCAGGTCCAGGCGATCGTGCCGCCCGAGGCCGGCTGCGCCGTGCTCGTCACCTCGCGGCAGCCGCTCTACCTGCGCAACACCCTCGACGTACGGCTGCAGCAGTTCACCGAGCCGCAGGCGGTCGAACTGCTGGCCCGGCTGGCCGGCGACGACCGCGTGGCCGCCGACGCCGAGGCGGCCGTACGCGTCGCGGCCCTGTGCGACCACCTGCCGCTGGCGGTCAGCATCTGCGGCGGGCGGCTGGCCG
>NZ_JBHLZP010000958.1:0-1685 GCF_042429965.1 Actinoallomurus acaciae | reverse complement strand
CGGCCGGCTTCGGGGAGGCGCCGGCGCGGGGCGGTGCGTCGTGACCGCCCGCCGCGTGCCAGCGGTCGGCGATCGCGGAGACGTCCCGGCCGTCCTGCTCCGCCTGCCGCAGCTCGTGCCCGACGAGGTCCTCCGGCTGGATCCAGGTCAGCCTCATGCCAGCAGCCCCTCGAACGCCTGCTCGTGCGTGCGCCTCCGCTCGACGTCGGCCGCGTGGATGCGCTCGGCCACCGCCGCGACGGTCCGGCCGGGCGCCTCCAGGTCAAGCCTGCTGGCGGTGGAGATCTCCTGACGCCAGTCGGCGGGTACGGCGTTCGCCCCGCCCAGGGCGCCGGCGATGGCGCCGCCCATGCTGGCGATCGAGTCCGCGTCGCGGCCGTAGTTGACCGCGCCGAGCACGGTGTCGCGGTAGTCGCCGTCGGCGATCAGCAGGAACGCGAGGGCGAGCGGCAGTTCCTCGATGCTGTGCGTCCTGCTCGGCCGGCGCGCGCCCAGCCCCTGGTCGCGGTAGGTGTCGGCGACCGTGTCGTACGGGCGGACCGCCTCCCGCAGCGCGGCGAACGACCCCTCCCAGTGTCCGAAGTCGCGTGCCCGCTCGCAGACGGCCTCGACCGCGGCGCGGGTGCCGTCCTTTGCGACCCGGAGCGCCGTCGCGATCACGGAGGCGGTGGTCGCGCCGGGGCGCATCGCCTCGGCGACCGCGGCCGCGAACACGGCGGCCGCCTCGCGTCCGTAGCTGGACTGGTGCGCGCCCGCCAGTTCGACGGCCTCGGTGTACGCGCCGTCGGGGTCGGCGGCGTTGACCACGCCGACCGGCGCCATGTACATCGCGGCGCCGCAGTTGACGATGTTGCCCACCCCGGCCTCACGCGGGTCGATGTGGCCGTAGTGCAGGCGCAGGACCAGCCACTTCTCGGCCAGGAACACCCGTTGCAGCGGCAGGGCCTCCGCCTCCAGCTCGGGGATCCAGCGCTTCTCGCCCATCATCTCGGGCACGAGGTGGTCCGCCGCGGCGTACGCGTCGAGATGGCCGCCGGCCCGCTCGTACACGCGGATCAGCGCGTGCGTCATGAGGGTGTCGTCGGTGACGTGCCCGTCGCCCTTGTGGTACGGCGCGATGGGCCGCGCGTTGCGCCAGTCCGCGAAGTACGGCGGGACGATGCCCGTCACCCAGCCGTTGTAGCGCTCGCGGATCTGCTCGGGCGTCCATCCCTCGGTGGCCCCGCCCAGCGCGTCGCCGACCGCGGCACCGGCGATGGCGCCGACGGCCTTGTCCTGCAGGAGCGTCATTGTTTCCCTTCCGATCGATCGGCGACGCCGTCGGCGATGGCGATGAGGTCCGCGCCGGCCAGGTCCGGCAGGCAGCATCCGGCGAGCACTCTGGTGTTGTCCCGCCAGGGTTCGGGCAGTGCCGCGTAACCGGTGATCGCGCCGGTGAGCGCGCCGGTCAGCGCGGGTGCCGAGTCGGCGAGCGAGGCGAGGCAGGCGGCGGCCGGAACGGCACTGGCCAGGTCGCCCGCCGACGCCTTGGTCAGCGCCAGCGCGACCGGGACGGTCTGCGCGGCGGCCAGTCCGTAGCTGTAGACGTGGTCCTGCACCGCCGCGTCGAGCGCGGGGGCCACGGCGAAGGCGTCGCCCGGCGCGTCGAGCGCGTCCGGCGCCGCCTGCCGGATCGCGGTGCCGCA
>NZ_JBHLZP010000957.1:0-1688 GCF_042429965.1 Actinoallomurus acaciae | reverse complement strand
GCCCGGGTCGGCGGCCCGCCAGGACGAGGCCTGGCTGACGGCCGTCGCGACGCTGCGGGAGCGATACGCCGACGTGCCGCTGATTCAGTGCGGGCGGAGCAACGGCGCCCGTGTCGCGTGCCGCACCGCCCTGAAGGCCGGGGCGCGCGGGGTGCTCGCGCTGGCGTTCCCGCTGCACCCGCCGTCGAACCCGGCCCGGTCGCGTGCCGGGGAGTTGCGCGAGGCGGGAGTGGAGGTCGTGGTCGTCAACGGCGACCGTGATCCGTTCGGTGTGCCGGATCCGGCCGACGCGACGGAGGTATGTGTCCTGCCGGGCGAACGGCACGATCTGTCGCGGACCCCGTCGGCGGTCGGCGAGGTCGCGGCCGAGTGGCTCGGCCGATGGAGCGGTCGAAGCTGAATCCCCCGAGGATGATCACTCGAAAGAACTAGTCCCCCGTGTGAGGAACGTGTCAGGCCGCCGACGGAGCAGGAAGATCCGTCGGACGGTGCGGAGCGATGATCTCCCCGTCGGGAAGCAGCTCGCCGGTGTCGTCGAACAGCACGATGCCGTTGCACAGCAGGCTCCAACCCTGCTCGGGGTGGCACGTGACGGTACGGGCGGCCTCACGGTCGCGTGCCGTCGCTTCGGGACATGGCGGCTGGTGTTGGCACATGATTCGTGCCTCCGGTCTTCAACTACTGGGGTGGTCTTTTCTGGGTGTCTCTATGCAGTGAGACGTTGTCAAGTGTGCTGTGGTTCACCCTCACGGCGACATAGCACGGCCGGGCGGTTTTCCAGTTGGCCTGATCGCCTCCCAGTACTCACCGGTGACACAGATCACTTTACGGCTTATCGGCCCACACTCGCATCAATAACGGCCAAAGAACAACTCTTGGTGCAGAGCGCGACTGTGTTCGAGTTTCCATGATCAGACTTGAACCTCCGTCCTAGGATGCTGTAGTGCGTCGGAGGGAAGGGGAGCCCACGTGCGCATCGCCGTGTTCGTCACGTGCTGGGGGGATGCGCTTTTTCCCGCCACTGGACGGGCCGTCGTACGGCTGCTCGAGCATCTCGGGCACGAGGTCGTCTTCGACCCCGCCCAGACCTGCTGCGGGCACATGCACTGGACGGCCGGATACCATCCGGAAGCCACCGCGCTGGCCCGCCGCCTCACCGAGATCTTCGCCGGTCACGACGTGATCGTGACCCCGTCCGCCTCGTGCGCCGCGACCGTCCGCACCGCCTACCCGCGGATGGACCCGGCGCTCGCCGGCTTACGCGTCTACGAGCTGTCCGAGCTGCTCGTCGACGTGCTGGGCGTCACCGACGTCGGCGCGCGCTACCCGCATCGGGTGACCTACCAGCCGACCTGCCACTCGCTGCGGGCCCTCGGCCTCGGCGACCGGCCGCTCCGGCTGCTGCGCGCGGTCCGCGACCTGGAGCTCGCCGACCTGCCCGAGGCGGGGGAGTGCTGCGGCTTCGGCGGGGCCTTCGCCATGAAGAACGCCGACACCTCGGTCGCGATGGTCGCCGACAAGATCGCCCGGATCCACGAGACCGGCGCCGACGCGGTGTGCGCCACCGACGACTCCTGCCTCGCCCATCTCGGCGGCGCCCTGTCGCGGCTGCGCAGCGGGGTGCGCGCGGTGCACCTCGCGGAGATCCTCGCCGCCGGGCTCGGCGCGGCCGGGCCCGCGCGCGTGCC
>NZ_JBHLZP010000956.1:0-1694 GCF_042429965.1 Actinoallomurus acaciae | reverse complement strand
CACCGCCGCTCTCGAGCACCACCGCGAGCCCGAGGGCCGCCTGCGCGCGCTCGGTGGTGCCGCCGGTCTCCAGCACCTCGCGGAACAGCCTGGCGGCCTCGTCGAGCCGGCCGCCCTCGGCGTGTCCGCGCGCCTCGTCGAGCCGTGTCGACGGGTCCGCCGCCGCCTCGTCCGGCGGGGTCGTCATGTCGCGCTCCGGCGGTCATCGCCGGACGTCCTCATCGGCGCCTCGCAGGCGTCGCTCGCACTCATCTCCGGGCCCTTGGGGGTAGGCGTCGTATGGCATGAGCCTAACGGGATTCGGGCCGCTCCGTCCCGCAGCGTGACCGCGATGTCCGGCTCGGGCCAGTGGAAAGCGTCCTTGACATCGCCCTGGGGTGTAAAGCACACTTTCCATATCGACGTCGAAGGAGCATTACACGTGCGGAACGACGTACGCGTGCTGCGGTCGGCCAAGGGCCTGTCCCAGCAGGCGCTCGGGCGGGCGCTCGGCGTGTCGCGCCAGACGATCAACGCGATCGAGCAGGGCCGGTACGACCCTTCGCTGCCCCTCGCGATCCGCACGGCCCGTTATTTCGGCAGAACGGTGGAGGAGGTCTTCCATGTCGACGACGAGAGCTCATGAGATCGCACGCGCGCGGCGCTGGCTCGTGCCGGGACTGTGCGTGCTGTTCGCGATCGGCTACGCCGCCGTGTTCCTGGCCCATCACAAGCCACTCGCGGCGGTGATCGGGGCCGGGGTCATGCTCGCGTACGCGCTCGTGCTGGTGATCTTCTCGCGGCGCAGCGAGGCGGTCGCACTGCTGCGCGAGGACGCCCCGGACGAACGCCGCACCGCGATCACGGCGGCGGCCGCCGCCACCACCTTCTACGTGCTGATCGCCGTGGCGGTGGTCATGCTCTTCGTCCAGCTGGTTCGCGGCGCCGACCCCGGCGCGTGGGGCGTGATCTGCGGCATCGGCGGCGCCGTGTTCATCATCGCGATCGCCTACCGGTCGCGCCGCGCCTAGGTTGGCAGGGGCGACTCGGTTGGATGATCTTGTACTAGGGAGGACCTCCTGGCGAGGTGTATGTCACCGCAACATGCACATCTCGTCCGGAAGGTCCTGATGACGCCACGCAGCCGGTTGGAACCGGCGCGTCGCGTCGTGGAGGACAAGTGGCCGCTGGCGCGGGCGGCCGAGCGGTTCCCAGGTCCCGGCCACCACGGCCAAGCGGTGGGCGGACCGGTACCGCCACACCGGGTCCTGACCCGTTACCACCGCCCACTCCCGGCCCACCTGGACCGGGGAAATGCCCGGGGCGATCCGCCGCTACGAACACGACCAGCCCGGCGACCTGATCCACCCGGCCTGCACCGAGATCCCGGCCGACGAACGCAAGGAAACCGCTGCCGCGTCCTGGCGACGCGCTCACGCCCACTTCACCGGCTGCGGGATCACCATCGCGTCTTGAGCGACAAACGGCCGCGATGAATCCCTCGCCTGGCGCGACGCCCTCACCGCCCCTGGCATCACCTGCAAGCGCCCCCGCCCCCACCGGCCCCGAACCAACGGCGAAGCCGAACGCCTCCACCGCACCCTGACCGACACCTAGATCGTTGATGGGTTATTGGTGAGCCGGTCGCTGGCATGGTGAAGGGCGCCCATGATCAGTGTGTGAAGACAAACCTGGACGCCCTTGTGATCGAACTG
>NZ_JBHLZP010000955.1:0-1694 GCF_042429965.1 Actinoallomurus acaciae | reverse complement strand
CCGTGGTCGCGGCCGGGCGGTGGGCGGCGGCGAGGCGGGCGGTGAGGCCGGGCGCGTACGGGACCGAGAGCGAGCCGAGCGGCCGCAGCTCCAGGTCCTCGCCGCCGGCGGTCAGCTCGGCCGCCGCCACCTCGATGGCGTCGAACGACGTTCCGGACATCAGGCCGAGGACGCGCACGGGCTCTCCATGATCGTCGAGGGGGAGGGGCGACGACCCCAGTGTACGGCCGGATCCCGGTGCTGGAATTCCGGGGAAACGGCGAATGCGCGCCCGCGAATTCTGCTCTCATAACGGAATGGCAGAATCACCGGACGCGCGTTACGCCGCAATAAACCAGAACGAACACTTTATCGTATTAAGGCGGCGAATGGGGCGGGCTGCGCTGGTCGTCAGTGCTCTATTCTTCGTGTGGTATTTCCTCTTCATCGTCGCGTGCGTCTTCGCCCGCGGCCTGATGGGTCACCGCCTGGCCGGGCACCTCAACGTCGCCCTGGTGTTCGGCGTCCTCCAGTTCGTCTCGACGTTCGCCCTCGCCCGGCGCTACTCCCGCTACTCCCGTGAGGCGCTCGACCCGCTGGCGGCGCAGGTCATCGCCGACGCGACGGCGCCGGAGCGCGCCGGGCGAACGCGATGACGTCCGCGGCCGCGGCCGCCGTCTCCGGCGACGCGCGCCTCCTCACCTTCGCGCTCTTCGCCGGGCTCGTCTGTGTCACGCTCGGCATCACGCTCTGGGCGCGCTCGCGCACCGACGGCGCCGCCGACTTCTATGTGGGCGGCCGGGCGTTCTCCGCGCGGCAGAACGGCTTCGCCCTCGCCGGTGACTATATGTCGGCGGGATCCTTTATCGGCATTTCCGGGATGATCGCGCTGTCCGGCTATGACGGCTTCATCTATTCGGTCGGATCACTCGTGGCCTGGGTTCCGGTGCTCCTGCTGGCCGGGCCGCTGCGCAACGCCGGACGGTTCACCCTCACCGACGTGCCGGCGGCCCGCGCGCGGCGGCCGGGGCCGGTGCGCGTCGCGGGAGTCGTGTCCACGGTCACGGTGTCGGTGTTCTACCTCGTCGCCCAGATGGTCGGCGCCGGAGCGCTGGTCGCGCTCCTGCTCGGCGTCCGGCCGGGCGCGACCTTCCTCGGCCTGTCCGCCGGAACGGCGGAGACGCTGACGATCGTGGCCGTCGGCGCGCTCATGGTCCTCTACGTCGGCTTCGGCGGGATGAAGGGCACGACCTGGGTGCAGATCGTCAAGACCGTGCTGCTGATGACGGCCGGCGTCGCCCTGACCGGCCTCGTCCTCGGGCGCTTCGGCTTCGACGTGAGCGGCCTGCTCGGGGCGGCGGGACGGGAGAGCGGCCGCGGTGACGCCTTCCTCGTGCCGGGCCTGCGCTTCGGGCGCGAGATCGCCGGCCACCCGGGCGAGACCCTGGCCGGCGACCTCGACCTCATCAGCCTCGCCCTCGCGCTGGGGCTCGGCACCGCCGGGCTCCCGCACGTCGCCGGCCGCATCTTCACGGTGCCGGACGCCCGCACCGCCCGTACGTCGGTGAACTGGGCGATCGGGCTCATCGGCGCGTTCTTCCTGATGACCCTGGCCCTCGGCTTCGGCGCGGCCGCACTGGTCGGCCGGGACGAGATCGTCGCGCAGGACCCGGCCGGCAACGCGGCCGTGCCCCAACTCGCCCGTGCGCTGGGGC
>NZ_JBHLZP010000954.1:0-1697 GCF_042429965.1 Actinoallomurus acaciae | reverse complement strand
GACGCGCAGCCCGATCACCCAGCCGATGCCCGGCGCGACCGCGATCCCGGCCGAGGCCGCCGCGAAGCCGAGCAGGCCGCACAGCAGCAGCCGCCGATGGCCGTACCGGTCGCCGAGGCGTCCGGCGATGACCAGCAGCGCGGCCACGGCGAGCAGGTAGCCGGTGCTCGTCCACTGCGTCTGCGCCACGCTCGCGCCGAGATCACGCCGTACGCTGGGCTGCGCCACCATCAGCACCGTGCCGTCCAGCGCGACCAGCATCGCACCGGCCGCGCTGACCGTGAGGGCGAGGCGCCGCCGCGCCGTCACGCGTCGCCCGGGCGGGTGGCGATGAGCCGGTGGTTGCCGGGTGTCGTGTCCTGCTCGTCCACCGTCAGGTCGACGCTGCCCCGGAGTTCGGCGGCGCCGTGCGTGCTGGTCATCGGCGTTGTGCCGACCGCGAGGCGCCGCCGCGCCGTTCACGCGTCGCCCAGGTGAGTGTCGACGATCGTGGCGATGAGCAGGTCGAGTCGGTCGTCGTCGGGCGTCGTGTCCTCCTCGTCCAGCGCCAGGCCGATGCTGCCCCGGCTCCAGAGTTCGGCGACGCCGTGCATGTTGGTCCACAGCGCGACCGCGATCACCTCCGCGGGGACGTCGCGCCGTACACCGCACCGGGCGACGAGTTCGACGAGCCGGCCGAACAGCGGCAGGCTCGCCTCCCGCAGCGGCGGTCCGCCCGCCGCCCGCGCCTCCCCGCGCAGCAGATCGTGCCGGAACATCAGCGCGAACATGCCGGGATGCTCCTGCGCGTACCGCACGTACGCGCCGGCCAGCGCCCGCAACTGTGCCCGTGGCGGCGCCCCGTCGTCGGCCGCCGCGGCGAACCGCGCGGCGAGGTCGCCGAAACCGCGCCGGGCGATCGCCGACAGCAGCGCCTGATGAGTGGGGAAGTACCGGCGGGGCGCCCCGTGCGAGACCCCCGCCCGGCGGGCGATCTCCCGCAGCCCCAGCGACGAGACGCCCTCGGTGAGGACGAGGTCCACGCCGACGTCGACGAGCCGGTCCCGAAGAGAGTCCTCCGCATGCATGGACAATGTCTACCATCATTCGGTAGACACTGTCTACGACCTCTTTGGAGGGTTGTCGAACAAAAACGTCTGTTTGATAAAAGGAGGCGGTACGGCTACGGTTCTGGTGTGGCAGGGGAGTCGGACGGGTGCCGCTGAAGCGGCATCGGCTGATCAGGCCACTGGGGCGATGCGGCATGGGCACGGTTTGGCGTGCCCATGCCGAGCGCTCCGGCCGCCGAAGAACCGAGGACCCGGACAGCGGGCCGCCCGGACCGGACGGCGCGTGACCGGCTTCGGATTTCCGGCGCAGGACACTAGAACGTCCGCGCGCCCTGACGAGCGAGCGTAGGGGCACACGGCCGCAGAGGGGTCCAAGCCCGGGATCTCCAACAAACGCATCACGGCATCGCCGCGGCCGGGTGAGAACTTCCCTCCCCAGCCGGCCGTCGCCGGGACTGTCGGACGCGGCGGGCAGAATCGGGGCATGCGGATCGCGGTCGCCGAGGGGCCGGACGACGGAGGCATGCTGCGTGCCGTCGCCGAGCACGGCCCGCCGCTGGCCCCCGCCGAGCCGGTCCCCGACCTCGTCGCCGCCGTCGCCGCCCGGGAGGCCCGGGCCAAAGAGCACGACGACCCCGCCGGCGTGCG
>NZ_JBHLZP010000953.1:0-1699 GCF_042429965.1 Actinoallomurus acaciae | reverse complement strand
GCCGGCGCAGGTGGGTGAGGCAGCGCGCCCGCGTCGGACCCACGCTGCCGACCGGCATCTCGAGCGCCGCGGAGATCTCCGCGTAGCTGAGCCGCGGCGAGCCGGCGAACAGCTCCAGCAACTGGCGGCAGCGCGGCGGGATCGTCTCCAGGGCGGCCCCGACGGAGGCCGCCAGATCACGGCCGAACACGACGTGGTGAGGCCCGGTCACCGCCGGCCCGGATCCCTTCAGCGGCCGCTCCCGCCCGGCCCGCCGCAGTGTGGCCATGCTCTCGTGCCGGGCCGTGACCGCCAGCCAGGCCCCCGCGCGCGCCGGATCGCGCAGCAGCGTGAGGCGCTCGACCAGCCGGAGCCAGGTCGTCTGCACCACGTCGTCGGCGTCGGCGCCGCTCAGCCCGTACGAACGCGCGATCGCGCAGAGCAGGCGGGAGTAGCGGCCGACGAGTGCCCGCCACGCCTCCGCGTCTCCCTGCGCCGCCCGCCGTACGAGATCACCCGTGCTCATCTCCTCCACAGAGGCGGATATTAGCGCATCGTTACGGATCGACTACGCTAAGTCGTGAAGATGGTGTCACGACACCACCAGCGGTGCGGCCGGGCATGGGCGTGTCCCCTCAACGGCGACGAGCGGTGATGATCCAGGCACGGGAGCCGAACCAGACGCCGTCGTCGCGCAGGTGCGCGGAGAGCGTCTCGCGCAGACGCCCGACCGCACGCGCCGCCGCGGCGGGGTCCAGGCGGTTCAGCGTCTCGCGGGTGTGGGTGAAGCCACGGACCCAGCCGAGGGCGGCGGTCACGTCCGGACCGTAGTAGACCGGCTCGCGGACCTCGGTGAAGGCGATGCCGGCGAATCCCGCGGCCTCCAGCATCCGCGTCACGGCCGGCGGGTCGGCGAGCGAGAACGGATCCGGCCCGGCGGAAGCGGCAGCGATCGGCCCCCGGGGTCCGGCGAGGGCCTGGCGGATGGCGACGTCCCACTCGTTGCGTTCGGGGGACTGCCAGACCATCATCACCAGGCGCCCGGCCGGGCGCAGTGCCCGGCCGATGTTGGCGAACGCGGCGACGGGGTCCTCGAAGAACATCGTGCCGAACCTGCTGATCGCCAGGTCGAAGCGCTGCCGCGCAAAGCGGTGGACCTGTGCGTCGGCGTGCTCGAAGGCGACGTTGCGGAGCCCCTCCGCCCGTGCGAGTTCGCGGGCCCGCTCGATGGCGGGTGCCGAGATGTCGACGCCGAGCGCGCCGCCGGCCCGAGCCGTGCGCGCGGCCTCGCGGGTCGTCTGCCCGATGCCGCATCCCACGTCGAACACATGATCGCCGGGGCGGACGTCCCAGCTCCGGCGGAGCACCCGGTCGTGCCGCCGCAGTTCGGCCTCGTAGCCGCCGGGGTCGAGCGTATGTCCGCTTTCGGCGTCTCGCACCGTGGTCCCTTCACCGCCGTCGGGTCGCCTGGGCGCCGTCACACCGCCAGGATGGCACCCCGCCACCGGCGGCTCCGCGTACGCGACGAAGTGCCACGGAGCGCGACGACGGACCGGCGCCCAGCGCCTATGCCGTGAACATGACGCCGAGGTCCGGCGACACCCGCCTGCCGGCGGGGTCGAGCAGCCGGGCGGCCGCGACCGGGGCGGGGATCCGCTCGGCGGCCTTCAGCTCGACGAGCCGCCGGTGGTGATGTTGATGACGGCGTCGGTGTTCGCCG
>NZ_JBHLZP010000952.1:0-1704 GCF_042429965.1 Actinoallomurus acaciae | reverse complement strand
TCTGCCGCGCGGCCGTTATCTCCTCGCCGGCGCCGCGACCCTGGCCGTGCTCGGCATCGGCTCCGCGGCGTTCGCCGCGGGCTCGGACCCACGCTCGCTGCCGCGCGTGGCTCCCTCGGTCGAGCAGTTCGCGGTCGAACACGCTCTGACGTCGGGCGACGTTCCCCTGACCGACCCCAAGCCGGCAGAGAAGACCAGCGATAGCCCGTGACTCATCGGATCTCGCGCAACTCGTGGATGGCAGGAGGCATCGCCGCCGCGCTTCTCATGCTGTGGTTCGTGACGACCGGTGACACGGCGAGCGGCGCGCGGCTCCAGTCCGACCCCGAGGCGCTGCGGCTGCTGCGCGGCGCCGAGGGCGCGGCGCGCACGACGCCGTACGAGGGCACGCAGTTCGTCACCGCGTGGAGCCGCAGCGGGATGGCGACGACCTCCCTGGTCAAGGTCGTCCACATCCCCGGCGACGGCACCCACATGCGCGTGCAGAGCACCACCGCCGACCAGGGCGGCCAGATGTTCGAGGCCGACGACTCCGAGCACACCGGCGGGCTCACCGGCTACACCCCGAAGATGCTCGACCTGCTGGCGCGCAACTACGCGGTCGTGCGCGCCGGCCAGGGTGAGGTGTCCGGGCGCGCCACGTCCGTGATCGAGGCGCGGCGCGCCGACGGCAGCGCGGCGGGCCGCTTCCACATCGACCGCCAGACCGGGCTCATGCTCCGGCGCGAGCTGCTCGACCAGCAGGGCCGCGAGGTCAACCTCACGTTCTTCACCGAGATCCGGCCGACCGCCCCCAAGGCGCAGCTCCTCATGGCGTCCACGCCGCACACCGTCGAGGCGCCCTGGGCGCACCAGCTCGCGAGCGCCGACCTCGGATCGCTGCGCTACCGCGGCTGGCCGGTCCGCGACGGCCTGCCCGACCGCCTCAGCCTGTACGACGCGCGGCAGCTCGACGGCCACGGCCCGGTCGTGCACCTCAGCTACTCCGACGGGCTCTCGGTGGTCTCGGTCTTCCTCCAGCGCGGCACGCTCGACGCCGGCAGCGTCGCCAGCTGGCACAAGGCGACCCGGGGCGGCCGCACCGTCTACCTGAGCGACACCATGCAGCAACGCGCCATGTGGGCGAGCCGGGGCTACGTGTTCACCGTCCTCGCCGACGCGCCGCCCCCGGTCGTCGACAGCGTGGTGGCCGCGCTGCCGCACGGCGAGACCGGTTTCTGGGGGCGTCTCCGCCGTGGGCTCGACCGGCTCACTTCATGGGCCAACCCATTTGACTGATCTGTGTAGATCCCCTTTGCTATGGGGATTCGACGTTGTTTCGCCTGCGGGGGGTGAAGCCGCGAACCGGCGGGTTTCACCGGCAAGGTCGCTTATGCTCGCCACATACCTCACGCGCCATAGTTGGGGAGACGACGACAGGTCCATGCGCGGTCGGCAAGGAGTCAGGTGATGACGGAAGACAACCGCGCGCCCGGGGGTCCGCCGCAGGACGACCGGCGCACGCCAGCGTTCGAGCCGGGGAACTCCACGGGCCCCCAGAACCCGGCGGACCAGCTCGTCGCCGGCGGGCCGCAGAATGGGCCACCGACGGGGCCCCAGGCTCCGGTGGACCCGTTCGTCGCCGGCGGGCCGCAGGGCGCACCACCGGCCGGTCCCCAGGGCATGGCACCGCCCGACCCGGGGCCGCGCTCGCCGTACGGCGCG
>NZ_JBHLZP010000951.1:0-1705 GCF_042429965.1 Actinoallomurus acaciae | reverse complement strand
ACGCGCTGCTGCTGCCCGCCGGACAGCTGCGCCGGCTGGTGTCCGAGCCGGCCGCCCAGCCCGACCCGCTCGACCAGCAGGCGCACCCAGTCGTGGTCGGGCGCCCGGCCCGCCAGCCGCAGCGGCAGCGTGATGTTGTCCGCGACGCTGAGCGAGGGCACCAGGTTGTAGGACTGGAACACGAACCCGACGCGTTCGCGGCGCAGTTCGGTGCGCCGTGTCTCGTTCAGCCCGTCGATGGCGACGCCGTCGATGGAGACGCTCCCGCCGGTCGGCGTGTCCAGGCCGGCGCCGCAGTGCATCAGCGTGCTCTTGCCCGACCCGGACGGGCCCATGATCGCGACGAACGTGCCGCGCTCCACGGTGACGGACACCCCGTCGAGGGCGCGGACGCCGCCCGGGTAGACCTTGGTGACGTTCCGCAGCGCCACGGCGGGAGCCCGACGCGTCGTGGGCGCGGGCCCGTGCTCGGCCGCGGTCCTCACGCGCGCCGCCGCCGGTAGTGCTGGACGATCAGGGCGGCGCCGCAGGCCAGTGTGGCCACTCCGAACGCCGCGCCGACGAACACGTTGACGCCGGTGGTCGAGGTCACCACGTTGCCGGCCGCACTGACCACCAGCAGCAGCCACAGCACCGGCCGTACGAATCCGCCTCGGCGGCCCGCGGAGTCGGGTGGCGCCTCGCGCGCCTCGGTGATGCGATACGGGTCGGGCACGGCGTGCTCCTCGCTCGTTGGGCCGGTTGACGAGCCACAACGCTAGAAGCGACGATCCGCTGGGACGATCCAGCCAACACGCCGATCGTGGTACAGGAGGCTGTACTCCTTCTCCGGTGATCTGACACGGATCGACTCCTTGTCCTAAGGTCACTCGCCGAAGGAGGCACCGATGTCGGCGAATCAGCCAGAGACGGCCGCCCCGCGGCGGACCGGCCGGCGGGGTCCCAAGGCGCGCGTCCGTGTCCTCTTCGACGCGCTGGAACATCTCGTCGGCGGTTTCGGCACCGCCCTGCTGGCGTTCGCCGCGCTGCTGTGGCTGGCCGTGATCGCGCTGGCGGCCCTCGTCGGCCTGGGCCTGCCGCTGGCGCCCAGCGCGCTGCGGGTCGTACGGTCCATCGCCGAGCGGGAGCGCGCCCGGCTCTCGCGGTGGGGGCCGGAGATCATCGGTCCGGTGACGCCTCCTCCCGCCCACATGCGCGCCGCCCTCGCCGATCCGGACGACCGGCGGGAGACGCGCTGGCTGTTCGCCCACGGCACGCTCGGCCTGCTCCTCGGCATCACGGCGGTGACGCTCGTGGTGTACGCCGTGCAGGACGTCACGTTCCCGCTGTGGTGGCGATGGCTGCCGGCCGACGAGCCCAACACGCCGACCGTGGTGTCCTGGACCGTGCACGACGACGCCGGCGCGCTGGGGCTCGCGCTGCTGGGCGTGGTGCTGGGCGTCCTCTTCGCGGTCCTCGGGTCCGGCATGGCACGGCTGCAGGCGCGGCCGGGGCGGCGGCTCCTGCCACCGTCCGGCGAGGTC
This sequence comes from Actinoallomurus acaciae, assembly GCF_042429965.1. Taxonomy (NCBI): domain Bacteria; kingdom Bacillati; phylum Actinomycetota; class Actinomycetes; order Streptosporangiales; family Thermomonosporaceae; genus Actinoallomurus; species Actinoallomurus acaciae. The sequence continues at coordinate 182 of NZ_JBHLZP010000951.1, read as the reverse complement.
GACCTGTCACTGCGCGTCGCGCAGCTGTCCGCGACCCGCGCGGCGGCGCTCGACGCCCACGCCACGGAGCTGCGGCGGATCGAACGCTCGCTGCACGACGGCACGCAGAACCGGCTGGTCGCCGTCACCGTACTGCTCGGCGCGACCCGCCGTGCCCTCGCCCGTGACCCGTCGAGCGCCGA
>NZ_JBHLZP010000950.1:0-1710 GCF_042429965.1 Actinoallomurus acaciae | reverse complement strand
GGCGCGGGCACGGGCGAGCCGTGCGTCCGCGTCGGCGCGCGCCTCCGTACGGACCCGTGCCGCCTCCCGCCTCGCCTTGTCCAGCAGCGCATCCGCGACGGGACCGAGGGCGGCCGCCCGCACGCTCCCGGCGCCTTCCCCGGCCCCGGCCCCGGCCACGTCACGCCTTCCCGAGCAGCAGGATGCCGACGACCAGCCCGTAGATGGCGATGCCCTCGGACAGGCCCACGATCACGAGGACCCGGCCGAACAGCTCCGGGCGCTCGCTCATGGCGGCCATCGCCGCCGCTCCGGTGTAGGCCACCGCGATCCCGGCTCCCACCGTCGAACCGGCCACCGCGATCCCGGCACCGAGCAGGGCCGCCCAGTTCCCCGTCGTCCTCGCGCCGGCGTTCACCGCGGCGGTCACGTGCGACGCCGAGGACGGCTCCGCGGTCAGCGCGATCAGCAGGACGGCGAGGGCGGCCAGCGCGATCGCCCCGTCGGCGAGAAGGAGCAGGCGGACGGTGCGCGGACCGCGACGGCGCAGGAGCCGGGAGAGGACGATCCCGGCCGCGATCAGCGGGAGGGCGACGAGCCACGCGACCATGGGGAGACCTCCTCCGTCGTGACGGGCAGATGCCAGGGGCGGAACGGCCGTCCTTGGGCCTGGAAGACCCGGGAGAACAGCTCGTAGTACTCCAGACGCAGCGCCTGGACGGCCACGACCAGGCCCTCCAGGGCGAAGGCCAGCAGGTTCCCGGCGACGAAGACCGCGACCGCCCCGGCCGCGCCGGCCGTTCCCCGTGGCCACAGGGCGCGCGTGCCCTCCCAGACGATCCATCCGAGTGCCGCGTGGGTGAGCCCGAACGCCGCCAGCCGGGTGAACGAGGCCAGGTTCGAACCGAGCCCCAGCACCGTGTCGAACAGCTCGACGCAGGCTTCGAAGACGCCGCCCTCGCCGGTGAACCCCAGAAAGATCAGTAGCAACGCCAGCGAGGCCAGCACCGCTCCCGAGACGACCACCGCGACCACGCTCGCGTACCAGCCGGCCGCGACGAGCGCCAGGCCGAGGAGCAGCACGACCCCCGCGATCCCCGACGGGGCGTACAGCGCGGCGGCCCAGCCGGCCTCCCGGACCCGGTTGTCGGCGCCGAACGCCAGCCGGCCGGCCAGCAGCGCCCCGCCCAGGCAGACCGCCACCTCCATCAGCGCGACCGGATGCTCCATGGGCCGCAGCCACAGGGCCGGCACCGCGCCGGTCGGCCCGAAGAACTCCCCGTACAGCACGCCGAAGACGATCCCGGTCACGCCCGCGCCCGCGGCGAGCGGCCAGGCCCGCCGGAACCGCGCCAGCCGAGGCCAGAACGCCAGGGCGACCGCGAGCAGCAGGAGGAGCGTACCGTGCCCGACGTCACCGAACATCATGCCGAACATCAGGAGGAACGCCCCGGCGGCGAGTGGCGTGGGGTCCACGTCCCGGTACGGAACCGTGCCGTACGTCTCGACGAGAGACGTGAGCGAGCCGCGCACGCCTCCCGTTCGCAGCTCCGACGGAACCTCCACGCCGCGTGGCCGGGGCAGGACCACGACCGCGCCCTCGACGGTCGCGAGGCGCTCGGACAACGCCGCCACCGCGTCGGCGGGCGCCCAGCCGAGCAGCGCGCTCACCTCGTCCCGCGTGGTCGACGCCTGCGCGCGCTCCCGCAGCGCGGCCTCTCCGGCGAGCAA
>NZ_JBHLZP010000949.1:0-1714 GCF_042429965.1 Actinoallomurus acaciae | reverse complement strand
GCGTCGACGACCGTGACCCGGGCGCCCCGCTCCGCGAGCACACGCGCCGCCGCCCGGCCCGAGACCCCCGCGCCCGCGACGCAGACGGCCAGGCCGTCCCACCCGGTGGCGTGTGCGCCGGTCAATGGCCTGGCATCCATTCGATGTAGAACAGCGCCAGCCCGGCGGCCACGCACAACATCGAGATCAGCCAGAACCGCACCACGATCGTGGTCTCCGCCCAGCCGGAGAGCTCGAAGTGGTGTTGCAGGGGTGCCATCTTGAACACCCGTTTACCGGTCAGCTTGAACGACCCGACCTGGATGATCACCGAGAGGGTGATGATCACGGGCAGCCCGCCGAGGACGATGAACAGCATCTGGGTGCGGGTCATCACGGCCAGGCCGACGATCACGCCGCCGAGGCCGAGCGAGCCGGTGTCGCCCATGAAGATCTTGGCCGGCGGGGCGTTCCACCACAGGAACCCGACGAGGGCGCCGAGCACGGCCGAGGCGACGACCGCCAGGTCGAGCGGGTCGCGGACGGTGTAGCAGTTCGGGGCGAGGGCGACCTCGGTGCAGCTGTTGCGCAGCTGCCAGTTGCCGATCAGGACGTACGCGCCCAGGACCGAGCCGACCGCGCCGGCCGCCAGGCCGTCCAGGCCGTCGGTGAGGTTCACCGCGTTGGACGTGCCGGCGATCATCAGCAGCGCCCAGCCGATGAACAGGTACGGCCCGATCGAGGGACCGAAGTCGCGCAGGAAGGACAGGTGCGTGGTGGCGGGGGTGATGTCGTAGCCGTTGGGGAAGCGCAGGGACAGCAGCGCGAACACCACGCCGACGATGATGATGCCGATCATCTTCGCGCCACTGCGCAGGCCCAGGCTGCGCTGCTTGAAGACCTTGATGTAGTCGTCGACGAACCCGACGACGCCCAGCCCGGTCATGAGGAGCAGCACGAGCACGCCGGAGACCGTCGGCCGCGTCGTCGTGGCCAGGTGCGCGATGAAGTACCCGACGAGCGCGGCGACGATGAACACCGTGCCGCCCATCGTGGGCGTGCCGCGTTTGCCGAGGTGGGCCTGTGGGCCCTCCTCGCGGATCATCTGCCCGTAGCCGAGCCGGCGCACGAGCCGGATCCACAGCGGGGTGCCGAGCAGCGCGATGATCAGTGAGAGGGCCGAGGCGACCAGGATGGTCCTCACGCGTCGTCGCTCCCCTCGACGGGTACGGCCGCCAGCACGGCCTCGGCGACCCGTTCGAGCCCGGCGACGCGCGATCCCTTGATCAGCACGACGTCACCCGGCCGCAACCGTTCGCCCAGCGCGGCCACCGCCGCGCCGACATCCTCGACCTGCACGCCTTCTCCTGTCCATGTGCCCACCTGCCCGGCACCCTTCAACACGGCCTCGGCGGTGTCGCCGACGGCGACGAGACCCGCCAGGCCGCCCCGGGCGGCGTAGGCTCCGATCTTCTCGTGCTCCTCGACCGTCGACGCGCCCAACTCCGCCATTCCGCCCAGCACCGCGAACGCGCGTCCCCGGCGTGCCATGTGAATGACGGTGTCGAGGGCGGCGCGGACGGACTCGGGGTTGGCGTTGTAGGCGTCGTTGACCACCGTGACCCCGTCGGGGCGCTCGGTGACCTCCATGCGCCAGCGGCTGGCGGGCTCCGCCGCCGAGAGCCCCTCGGCGACGTCCGCGACCGGCATGCCCAGGCACCGCGCGGCGGCGGCC
>NZ_JBHLZP010000948.1:0-1718 GCF_042429965.1 Actinoallomurus acaciae | reverse complement strand
CTCGGCCCGGTGCCGTCCACCCTGGACCGGGTGCTGGTGTGGGCGCTGCCGGCGGCCGCGCTGGTGCTCAGCCGGGCCGCCTACAGCTGGTTCGCCTCGCCCGCCCACCTGCTGGTCACCCTCGGCGCGTGGGGAGTCTTCGCCGGGGTGCTGCGCGTGCTGCCGCGCGGCCACGACCGGTTCGGCCTGTGCGCGGCCGTCGGGGGAGCGGCCCTCGTACGCACCCTGGTGCTGCTCGTCGCCCTGGCTGGGCGCGGGCCCGGCCGGTACTGGTACGACTTCTGGACGCAGCCGCAGGCGCGGTCGGTGTACATCACCGTCGCCGTCGCGGCCTTCCTCTGGGTACCGGTCGCCGCGTACGTCGCCCTGCGCGCGCTCGGCGCCCGGTTCACCGCCCCGCCGGTCCTCGCCGCCGCCGGCACCGAGCTCACCCGGCTCGGCGTCACCCTCTGGGCGGCCGGGTTGGAGACCTCACTGGCGGTGTGGAACGACCAGATGGCGCTGCTGCCCTGGGGCATGCACCGAATCCTCGGCATCACCGGTTTCCTGGACATCCCGTCGTGGCTGCCCAAGCTGGTCACCGCGGCCGGCGGCACGCTGATCGCGGCCGGTGGCCTGATCGCCGCCGCCGCAGGTCGGCCGGCCGGGCGCCGGAACCCTGCGCCTCGTGAACCCGTGATGTGACCGGTCTCCGACTGCGTTTCAGGCTCGGTCGTTGAGCGCGATCCGGCCCGTGCGGTTGAGCCAGCGGCCGCCGGCGCGGAGGTGGGCGAGTCCGGCGCGCTGGAGCGACGTCCGCGCGGTCAACCTCTCCAGTGGTGTCGCGATCGTGCCGAACACGAAGCGGAGAAAGTCCTCGGTGCCGTCCTCGCCGCCCGGCTGGAGTTCGAAGCGGCGCTGGAAGCGGATGATGTTGGAGTCGGCGGGGAGGTACTCCGTGAGCGTCGGGTCCAGCAGCCACGAGCCGCACGTCATCTCGTCGTACGGCTCGTCGGGGAAGTGCCGGGAGAAGAACTCCCGCGCCCACGCGAACGACGTGTCGCACGCCTCCGGGGTGAGCGGGCCCGACCGCGGGATGTGCAGCGACAGGGCCCGCGACTCCGGGGTGCGCCGCCGGTGGAACTGGAGGCGGCCCAGCTCGTAGATGCTCCCGCGGACGTGCAGTGTCAGCCACTGGAGCATCACCGGCCAGCCCTCGCCGTTCATGCGCCGGTCGATGGCGAGGTTGCGGCCGAGGTCGGCGAGCGTGGTCCACGAGACCTCTTCCGGGACGCCGCGCCGCGCGTGGTAGGCGCGTGCGTCCTCCAGCAGGGCGAGGTAGGCGTAGACGTAGAAGTGCCGCCAGGCGGGACCGCGGTCGCGCGGCAGCGAGGGGCCCGGCACCAGCCATCCGGCCCCGCCCAGGTCCGCGCGTACGGCGGCGACGACCTTTCCGAGCAGCCAGTGGAGCTCGGGCGGCCAGTCGTCGGACGGCCAGCCCGCGAGGATCTCCATGGCGTCCCACGGGGTGACCGCGAGCCGGTCGAGCAGCGCCGGCGCCTCCACATACGGCGGCAGGCGCGGCGCGGGCGGCGTCTCGCCGTCCAGCCCGCGCACCCAGGCCGCGGCCTCCGGCGGCAGGTGGAGCCGCTCGGCGACCTCGCTCGTGTTTCGTCGGAACATCGCCCGATTATCCGCCCGGCCAACCTTCGACGGCCATCAAAATCTTCCGGCTCTAC
>NZ_JBHLZP010000947.1:0-1725 GCF_042429965.1 Actinoallomurus acaciae | reverse complement strand
GAACTGGCCGCGCGCCTGGCCGAGGCCCTCGACCCGGGCGCGCACCCGAACCTGCACGCCGCGGCCGGCGACCTGGCCGCGCCCTGCCCGGAGGAACATTTCGAGTACGGCCTGCGGCTGATCGTCGATGGCATCCGGCTGACAGCGGGATGCCGGTGAGCTGACAGCGGCGCCCGGCACCGTACGGACCATGAACGAGACACAGGTACTGATCGCCGGCGCCGGGCCGACCGGACTGACCCTCGCGTGCGACCTCGCCCGGCGCGGCGTCGCCGTCCGGATCGTCGAGAAGGAGCCCTCCACCGGGTCGCGCGGCAAGGGTCTGCAACCCCGCACGCTGGAGGTCTTCGACGACCTCGGCGTGCTGGAGGCCGTCCTGGCCGCCGGGGCGCCCTACCCGCCGCTGCGCTCGTACGCGGGCGGGCAGGTCGTCTGGGAGGGCCGGATGCACGAGCCGAAGGAGCCTACTCCGGAGGTGCCGTACCCGACGGTGACGATGGTCCCCCAGTGGCGGACCGAGCAGATCCTGCGCGACCGGCTGACCGGGCTCGGCGGGCGGGTCGAACGGGGTGAGCTGGTCGACTTCGAGCAGGACGACGACGGGGTGACGGCGGTACTCGCCGGCGGCGAACGGATCCGCGCGGCCTACCTCGTCGGCGCGGACGGCGGCCGGAGCGTGGTGCGCAAGCGGCTCGGCGTCGGGTTCGAGGGCGAGACGCACGAGGCCGAGCGGATGCTCATCGCCGACGTCCGCACCGACGACGTGGACCGGGACCACTGGCACATCTGGGGCGACATGGCGTCCCAGACGCTGCACTTCGGGCTCTGCCCGCTGCCGGGCACCGAGGACTTCCAGCTCACCGCCCCGCTCACCGGCGACGACACGCCGGAGCTGACGCTCTCGACGTTCCAGAAGATCGTCTCGGAGGTGTCGGACGTACGGCTGCGCGACGCCGGCTGGATGTCGGTGTACCGGGTCAACATCCGGATGGCCGAGCGGTTCCGCGACCGCCGGGTCTTCCTGGCCGGGGACGCCGCGCACGTGCACTCCCCCGCCGGCGGGCAGGGCCTCAACACCGGCGTCCAGGACGCCTACAACCTCGGCTGGAAGCTGGCCGCCGAGCGGGCGCTGGACACCTACGAGGAGGAGCGGCTCCCCGTCGCCGCCGGCGTGCTCGGCCTCAGCACCCGGCTGTACCGGGGGATGTCCGAACGCCAGGCCGAGGCGTACCGCCGCGGGGAGGAGACCGAGCAGCTCGGCCTCGGCTATCCCGGCGCCTCACTGTCGGTCGGCGGCGAGAAGGCCGGGGAGCGGGCGCCGGACGCGCCGCTGCGGGAGGGACGCCTGTTCGACGTCTTCCGCGGCCCGCACTTCACGCTGCTGGCCTTCGGGGCGGGGCACGCGCAGACCGTGGCGCGGGTGAACGAGCGGTACGGGACCGCCGTCCGCGCCTACACGATCGGCGACGGCGACACCGACCTGGCCGACCCGGCCGGACACGCCCGCCGCGCGTACGGCACCGACGGCCTGGTGCTCGTACGGCCCGACGGCTACATCGGCGTCTACGACGCGCCCGTCGACGACTACCTGCGGGCGCTGGTCTGACCGGCGAACGTCTCAGGCTCGGCGAGATCGCGGCCGCGCGCCCAGGCGGCGGCGAACGCGTCCTCGCCGAGCCCGGCACGGCAGCGGGCGAGCAGGGCGCGTACGCCGGGGTCGCCGGT
>NZ_JBHLZP010000946.1:0-2442 GCF_042429965.1 Actinoallomurus acaciae | reverse complement strand
CAGGACGCGCCCGTCGCGCACCGCGATCTGCGGCTCGTCGGGCACCAGCGGAAGCGCGGCGGCGATCGCCGCTTCGCCGGGATCGCCGGTGACCAGGGAGGCGAACCGGCCGGGATGCTCCGACTGCGCGCTGCGCACCAGGCCGCGAACCGCCTCGTGGGCGAGGTCGTCCGGCCGGGTGACCACGAGGAGACGGGCCGACGCCGCACGCGGGTCGTCCGGCCAGGCCCGCAGGACGCGCAGGACGTCGAGACCCACCGTGCGAACACGCTCGGCGGGCGTCTGCCCGGGGTCACCGCTCCCGACACGGTGTACGACGGCCTCCGGCGCCGGGTGCCCGGCCGTCCCCGCCGGAACCCACGACACCTCGAACAGCCGGTCGCGCGTACCGCCCGAGGAGAGGCGAGCGGGGTCGAGGGGACGTACGGTGAGCGCCTCGACGTCGACCACGGGGGTCCCGGACGGGTCCGCCGCGCTGATGGCCACGGTGTCGGGGCCGGTCGCGGTCAGGTGGACGCGCAGCGTACGGGCGCCGGTCGCGTGCAGGCGCACGCCGGACCAGGAGAACGCCAGGCGTGGCCGGTCGGGGCCGGGCAGAAGTCTCGCGGCGGCGATCGGGTGCAGGGCCGCGTCGAGCAGCGCGGGATGAAGCCCGTAACCGTCCGGGTCGGCCTGCTCGGGCAGCCGGAGTTCGGCCCACGCCTCCCCGTCGCCCGCCCAGACCGCCTGGACGGCGCGGAAGGACGGGCCGTAGTCGACGGTGAGCCCTTCGTAGAAGCCGTTCATGTCCAGAGGACGCGCGTCCGCGGGCGGCGGCCAGGGGACGCCCGGCCCCGGCCGGGTGTCCTCCGCCAGCGTCGCGGTGGCGTTCTCGGTCCACTCCGCGTCGCCGCCGTCGCGCGTGTGGACGCGGACGGACCGTTCCTCGACGCGGATCTGGATGTCGAGTGCTCCGCCTTCGGGCAGCACGATCGGTGCGGAGCCGGTGAGCTCGGCGACGACGGGAGCGCCGCGCAGGTCGCCGATGTGGTGGAGGGCGTCGAGCAGGGCGGTGCCGGGCAGCAGCACGGCACCGTCCACGCGATGGTCGGCGAGCCAGCGGTGGTCGCGTTCGCTCAGCCGTCCGGTGAACACCGCGCCGTCCGACCCGGCGAGCGGGACGAGCGCGCCGAGCAGCGGGTGCCCGGCCGGCTCCGGTCCGGCGGGCGGGCCCTGGGCGGGCTCGAGCCAGTAGCGTTCGCGCTGGAAGGCGTAGGTCGGCAGGGCGACCGGCCGCGGGTCGGCGTCGGCGAAGACGGCCGTCCAGTCGACCGGCACGCCGCGCACGTGAAGCTCGGCGAGCGAGAGCAGGAGGCGCCGCGGGCCGCCGTCGTCCCGGCGCAGGGTGCCGACGACCACCGACGGCTCCGTGACGATCTCCGTGATGGCCGGTGCGAGCACGGGGTGTGCGCTGACCTCGACGAACGCGCGGAACCCGTCCTCGGCCAGTGTCTCGATGGCATCCGCGAACCGCACGGTCCGCCGCAGGTTGCGGTACCAGTAGCCGCCGTCCAAATCCGCCGTGTCCAGCCACCGCCCCTCGACCGTCGAGAAGAACGGCACCCGCGACGGCCGAGGATCGAGCCCGGCCAGCAGATCCGCCAACTCGTCCTCCGACTCGACGTGCGAGGTGTGCGAGGCGTAGTCGACCGGGATCCGGCGTGCCCGCACACCATCGGCCTCACAGGCCCCGACCAGGTCGTCCAAAGCCCCCAGATCACCCGCGACGACCACCGAGGACGGACCGTTGACCGCCGCGATCTCCAGGCCCCCGACCAATCGCGTCGTGACCTGATCCAGCGGAAGCGCCACCGATACCATCCCGCCACGACCCGCAAGCCCACCCGCGATCGCCCGGCTCCGCAACGCCACCACCCGCGCCGCGTCCTCCAGCGACAGCGCTCCGGCCACGCACGCCGCGGCGATCTCGCCTTGGGAGTGCCCCACCACCGCGTCGGGCGTCACGCCGTAGGAGCGCCACACCTCCGCCAGCGCCACCATGACCGCGAAGGAGACGGGCTGTACGACGTCCACCCGGTCCAGCGGGCCGCGCAGCGCCTCGATCGGCGACCAGTCGACGTGGGCGGCGAGCGCGTCGGCGCACTCGGCCAGCCTGGCCGCGAAGACCGGGGAGGTCTCCAGCAGTTCCGCTCCCATCTCCACCCACTGCGCCCCCTGACCGGGGAACACGAACACCGTCCTGCCGTCGACGTCGGCGACACCGGACACGACTTCGGACGCGGAACCCCCCGCCGCGACCGCGCCGAGCCCGGTGAGCGCCTCGCTCCGGTCGCCCGCCACGACCACCGCGCGGTGGTGGAGCGCGGCGCGAGCGCGGACCAGGGAGGAGCCGAGGTCGGCCAGCCGCGTCTCCGGGTGCGCGAGCACGGCGTCCCGCAACCG
>NZ_JBHLZP010000945.1:0-1733 GCF_042429965.1 Actinoallomurus acaciae | reverse complement strand
GAGGTCAGCTCGCTGGAGGCCGCGCCGTCCACGCCGAGGCCGACCGGTGCGCCGGCCGCGAGCAGCTCGCTCACCCGGGCGACGCCCGAGCCGAGCCGCCCGTTGGAGGTCGGGCAGTGCGCGGTGCCGGTGCCGGTCGCCGCGAACCGCCGGATGTCGGCGTCGTGCAGGTGCACGCAGTGCGCGAACCAGACGTCGGGGCCGAGCCAGCCGAGCTTGTCCATGTACTCGCCGGGCGTGCACCCGAACTGCTCCCGGCAGTGTTCCTCCTCGTCGAGGGTCTCGGCGAGGTGGGTGTGCAGGCGCACCCCTTTGCGGCGGGCGAGGGCGGCGGTCTCGCTCATCAGCCCCTCGGTCACCGAGAACGGCGAGCAGGGGGCGACGGCCACGCGCAGCAGGGAGGAGAACGACGGGTCGTGGTAGGCGTCGATGGCCGCCTCGGTGGCCACGAGGATCTCCTCGCGGTCCTCGACGATCTCATCCGGCGGCAGGCCGCCCGCCGAACGGCCCCGGTCCATCGAACCCCGGGTCGGGTGGAACCGGACGTGCAGTTCCCGCGCCGCGCGCACCTCGGCGTCGAACAGGTCGCCCCGGCCCCGGGGGAACACGTAGTGGTGGTCGGTGGTGGTCGTGCAGCCGCCGAGCGCCAGCCAGCCGAGCCCGGCGACGGCCGCGTCGTACACGACCTCCGCGTCGATCCCGGCCCACGTGTCGTACAGGCCGGTGAGCCAGTCGAACAGCGTGGCGTCCTGGAAGAGCCCCTGGGTGGCCCACTGGTAGAGGTGGTGGTGCGTATTGACCAGGCCGGGCGTCACCAGGCACCCGCTCGCGTCGATCCGGCGTGCGGCGCCGGTCACGGGCGCCGGGCCGGCGCCGACGGCGGTGATCCGGTCGCCCTCGATCACCACGTGCCCGCCCGCGATCTCCGGACCGCGCACCGGCACGACATGGCCGTTCTCGAGGACGATCACGCCGTCCGTCATGTTCCCGCCTTTCGCGCCGCCGCGAGGCGTACAGCGTCGAGAATCTTCTCATAACCGGTACAACGGCACAGATTGCCCGCGAGCGCCTCGCGGATCTCCGCGTCCGACGGGTCCGGACGGCGTTCGATCAGGTCGTGCGCCTGGACCAGCAGGCCCGGCGTGCAGAACCCGCACTGCACCGCGCCCGCGTCCACGAACGCCTGCTGGATCGGCGCCAGCCGGTCGCCCTCGGCGAGACCCTCGACCGTACGGACCCGACGGCCCTCCGCCTGGCCGGCCGCGACGAGGCACGCGCACACCGGCGTGCCGTCGAGATAGACCGTGCACGAGCCACATTCGCCCTGTTCACAGGCGTTCTTGGAGCCGGGCAGGCCCATCCGCTCGCGCAGGACGTACAGCAGGCTCTCGCCCTCCCAGACGCCGTCCACGGTCTCGCGCGAACCGTTGACCGTGAAGCTCACCCGCATCAGGCGGCCCCCCTTCCCGGATCCTCGGCGCCGGCCGGCCCGCGATGGTCGCGCCACGCCCAGGTCAGCGTGCGGCGCGCCATCACCGCGAGCGCGTGCCGGCGGTAGGCGGCGGTGCCGCGCACGTCGTCGATCGGCGTGGCCGCGGCCCCGACGAGATCGCCGAACTCCCGCGCCACGGCCTCGTCCAGCGGCGCGTCCCAGTCGAGCTCGCGGGCCAGGAAGTCCTCGGCGGCGGTCGCCCGGATCGGCGTGGGCGCGGCAGAGCCGATGCCGGTGCCGA
>NZ_JBHLZP010000944.1:0-1740 GCF_042429965.1 Actinoallomurus acaciae | reverse complement strand
CGGGCGCGCCGCGCGACGGTCTCGGTCCCCGGCCCCGGCTCTCCCGCGCCCGTCCGGGCGGCCACACGGCGGCCCAGCAGACCCTGGTCCATCCCGGGCCCGGCCGACACGACCGTACCGGCCACCCCGCCGCCGGGGACGTACGGAGGTGTGACGATCGGGAACGGGAACGCGCCCCGCCGGATCACCGTGTCGAGATGGAGCGTGTCGGCGACGGCGATCTCGATCAGCACCTGCCCGGGCCCGGCGACCGGATCGGGCGCCTCGACGGCGGCCGGCACGTCCGGCTCGCCGAACCGCGTCGCTCGCACGCACAGCATGGACGACCTCCATCGGGGTTCGACGGCGACGATCGCCGAAAGTGTAACAGCGCGACTGACGATCAGCCGGTCTGTTAAACTCTGCCGGTGCCCGATACGATTCCCGAGTCCCTGCGGGGCCGCCTGAGCTACCTGCTGGGCACCCTGCACCGCCGCGCGATCGACCTGGAGACCGAGGCGCTCACGCCGCTCGGCATCGGCGTCAAGCAGCAGGCCGCCCTCGACGTGCTCGCGGGCGAGGGGCCGATGACCCAGCAGCGGCTCGGGCTGCGGCTCGGCATCGACCGTACGACCATCGTCGCCGTCGTCGACGGCCTGCAGGACGCCGGGCTGATCGAGCGGACCCGCGCCCCGGCCGACCGGCGCGCCCACCTCATCGTGGTCACCGAGTCCGGGAGGGCGGCGCAGCGGCGCGGCCGGCACCTGGTGCGCCAGGCGGAACGCGACCTGCTGAGCGCGCTCACCGACGAGGAACGCGACGCCGTCACCGGTCTGCTGGCCCGCGCCCTGCCGGAGCGGACGCCACCGGGTGCGGGGCGCTGACGCCCCGGCCGTTCTGGTGCTGCTCGACCGTGCCGCGTCATCCCCGGCAGACCGCCCGGCCGAAATGCTGCGGGGTGCCCCGTCTGTGGTTCTTCACGAGACGGGACACCCCTGCTCTTGGGGGACGGCGCTCAGGCGACGATGCGCAGCGGGTTCTCCAGCAGTTCGGCGAGCCGGCCGAGGAACGCCGCGCCGGTCGCGCCGTCGCAGGCGCGGTGGTCGATCGACAGTGTGATCGTCATCCGGTCGCGGGGGACCACCTCGCCGTCGCGGAACACCACGTCCTTGCGGGTCGCGCCCACGGCGAGGATCGCCGCCTCCGGCGGGTTGATCACGGCGGTGAAGGCGTCCACGCCGAACATGCCCAGGTTGCTCACCGTGAACGTGCCGCCCGACATCTCCTGCGGCGTCAGTTTCTGCTCCCGGGCCCGTCCGGCCAGCTCCCGCGTCTCCGCGCCGATCTGGGACACGCTCTTGCGGTCGGCATCGCGGACCACCGGCACGACCAGGCCCTCCTCCAGGGCCACCGCCACGCCCACGTGCACCCGTTTATGCACGAGCAGGTGCTCCTCGGTGAACGAGACGTTCAGCACCGGGTTGGCGCGCAGCGCCGTCGCACACGCCTTGACGATCAGGTCGTTGACGCTGACCTTGGCGGGGGCGAGCGCGGCGTTGAGCGTCGCGCGGAAGGCGAGCAGCTCCTCCACGTCGATGACACGCGTCAGGTAGAAGTGCGGCGCGGTCCGCATGCTCTCGGCGAGCCGGCGCGCGGTGACCTTGCGGATCCGGCTCAGCGGCACCCGCTCGACGTCCTCGTCCTCGGCAGGCGCCTGGGCCGGCTGCGGGGCCACCGCCGGCGCGGCGGGCTGCGTGGGCG
>NZ_JBHLZP010000943.1:0-1741 GCF_042429965.1 Actinoallomurus acaciae | reverse complement strand
GGCGGCCGCGCGGTCGCCGGCCGCCAGCCGCGCGCGGGCCAGCCCGAACGCGGCGCTGATGTAGCCGTTGTCGGTGCGCCAGACCCGCTCGTACAGGTCCGCGGCCCCGGCGTGGTCGCCGCGGTGCGACCGGCAGTAGGCGAGGGCCAGCTTGGGCGGCGTCTCGCCGGGCAGCAGGGAGTACAGCTCGTCGAACAGGTTTTCGGCGCGCGCGACCTCCCCGGACGCCAGCACGGCCACCGCCTCGTACCAGGGGATCCGCCAGTCGCCGGGGCGTTCGGCGGCCAGCTCGTCCAGCAGGTGCCGCGCCTTGGTGATGTCGCCGAGCTCGATGCGGACGCGCGCCAGCGTCAGGCGCACCTCCGGTGAGGGGTTCTGCGCGGCGGACAGCGCGGACACGAGCTGCTCCGGCTCGGCGCTGGTGAGGCCGGCGAGGAACCCCGCGGCGGGGTCGGTGCCGTCCACCAGCGGAGTCGGCAGCGCGGAGGCCACCTCCGCCGGGGTGGGCGGGTCGAGCACGAAGCCCGAGCCGTCGGCCAGCTCGGTGCCGATGGCCTGCAGCTCCATGCCGAACAGCGACGAGGGACCGGGGCGTGGCTGCCCGTCCTGGACCGACAGGACCTCCCGCAGCACGCCCGTGAGCTGGTCGGCCATGTCCGTCGCGTCGGCGAACCGCGCCTCGGGGTCGGCGTGGGTGGCCCGCCGCAGCAGCCGGTCATAGGACTCGAACCGCTGGAGCAGCGGGATCTCCGCGCGGTCCGGCAGGTGGTTCGCGTATGTGGTGGTGAAGTTCTTGAACGGGAAGCTGAGCACGGCGAGCGTGCGTCCGACGGTGTAGAGGTCGGAGCTGATCGAAGCCCCCCGCTCGGCGATCTCCGGCGCCTGGTAGCCGATCGTGCCGTAGATCGCGCTGTCCATGTCGTCGTGGCGGCGTACCCCGCCCAGGTCGATGAGCTTGAGCTGCTCGTCGGACTGGATGGCGTTGTCCGGCTTGAGGTCGCAGTAGAGCAGGCCGACGCCGTGCAGGTAGCCGAGCGCGCGCAGCAACTCCAGCCCGTACGCGATGGCCTGCCCGAGCGGCAGCGCGTCCTCGCCGGCCTTGCGGCGTTCGAGCAGCACGTCCTTCAGCGGCTTGCCGCCGACGTACTCCATGACGATGTAACCGGAGCCGCCGTGCTGGACGAAGTTGTAGATCTTGACGATGTTCGGGTGCTCGACCTCGGCGAGGAAGGAGCGCTCGGCGGCGGCCGCCGCGAGCGCGTCCGCGTCACCGGTGTCGAGCAGGCCCTTGAGCACGACCCAGCGGTCGTTGACGTTGCGGTCGCGGGCGAGGTAGATCCAGCCGAGGCCGCCGTGCGCGAGGCAGCCGAGCACCTCGTACTGCCCGCCGACCAGGTCGCCCGGCTTGAGCTTGGGGGTGAAGGAGTACCCGGCGCCGCAGTTCGGGCAGAAACCCTCGGTACGTCCCGGCCGGCCGCCGCGCGCCCGTCCGACCGGCTCGCCGCAGCCGCTGCAGAACCGCTTGTGCTCGGCGACCTCCGGGTTCTCCCTGATCGCCGAGGCCGGGTCGCGGTACGGGACGCGGGGCACCTCGACCAGCCCGGCGCCCAGCATGCCGCGCCCCGACCCCCGCGAGCGCGTGGAGCCGGTCCGGACGCTGCGGGTGGAGCGGACGCTGCCGGTGATCGAACTGCCGGTCGTGACGCTCGGCGCGCTGCCCGAGGCGTCGCCGGTCGTGGCC
>NZ_JBHLZP010000942.1:0-1745 GCF_042429965.1 Actinoallomurus acaciae | reverse complement strand
GAGGTGCTGGAGATCGACCGGGTCGGCGCGCAGGAGCACTTCTTCGACCTCGGCGGCCACTCGCTGCTGCTCGTCCGCGTGCAGACGCTGATGCGGCAGCGCCTCGGCCGTGAGGTGCCACTGCTCGACCTGTTCACGCACGCGACCGTGGCCCGGCTGGCCGCCCATCTCGAACGCGGCGGCGACGCCTCCGGCCCGGCGGAGCCGCCGGCGGCCGAACAGGCCCGCGCCCGGGCGCTGCGCGGCCGGGAGGCCCTGGCCCGTCGCCGGGCGCGGCGCGGAACGGCCCCGACCGAGGAGAACCAGCCGTGACCGACCTGTTCCCGCTGACCGACACGCAGCAGGCGTACCTCGTCGGCCGCGGCGACCTGTACGAGCTCGGCAACGTCAGCACCCACGCGTAC
This sequence comes from Actinoallomurus acaciae, assembly GCF_042429965.1. Taxonomy (NCBI): domain Bacteria; kingdom Bacillati; phylum Actinomycetota; class Actinomycetes; order Streptosporangiales; family Thermomonosporaceae; genus Actinoallomurus; species Actinoallomurus acaciae. The sequence continues at coordinate 1,341 of NZ_JBHLZP010000942.1, read as the reverse complement.
CTGGAGCTCGAAGGCCCTCTGGACGCGGGCAGGTTCGCGTACGCCTGGCGGCGCCTGGTCGACCGGCACCCCATGCTGCGGGCCGTCGTCGCCCACGAGGGCCAGCGGATCCTGCCCGAGGTCCCGGACCCGCCCATCGAGATCGTCGACCTGCGGGGCCGCGCCGACGCGGACGAGGTCCTCGCCGGGCTGCGCGAGCGCCTCTCCCACGAGGTGCGGCCCGCCGACCGGTGGCCGCTGTTCTCCGTCGCGGTGTGCCTCCTGGGCGACGGAGTGTGCCGGGTCTGCGTCGGGTTCGACGGCCTGACCGTCGACTGGGCGAGCTGGCATGTCATGTACCGCGACCTGTCCGCCTACTACGAGAACGCCGACGCCGCCCTGCCCCCGGTCGAGGGCACGTTCCGGGACCACGTTCTGGCCCATGACACGGACCCGCCGGAGGAGGACCTGGCGTACTGGCGGGAGCGGCTGGCGACGCTGCCGGACGCTCCCGCCCTGCCGCTCGCCCGCGACCCGGCCACCGTGGCCCGTCCCCGGTTCACCCGCCGCGAGACCAGCCTCGACGCCGCGACCTGGAGTCGCCTCAAGCAGCATGCGGCGGCCCACGGTGTCACGCCCACCGGCGCGCTGCTGGCCGCGTACGCGGAGGTGCTCGGGCGCTGGGGCGCGGGGGAGCGCTTCACCCTCAACGTGCCCAGCATGAACCGCGACCCGGCGGTGCCGGGCGCCGCCGACCTGGTCGGGGAGTTCGCCTCGTTCACGCTGGCCGAGGCCGACCTGCGGCCCGCCACGTTCCGTGAGCGCGCCCGGGGGATCCAGCGGAACCTGCTCGACGGGCTGGAGCACCGGGGACTCGGCGGCGTGCGCCTGCTGCGCGAGCTCACCCGCGTCCGGGGCGGAGAGCCCGTACGCATGCCGGTGGTGCTCACCAGCACGCTCGCGATGACCGCGGCAACGCCGCACCTGCTCGAACGCACCCTCACCCACGTGTACGGCGTCACCCAGACGCCGCAGGTGCACCTGGACGCGCAGGTGGAGGAGCGCCGCGGCACACTCGCGTGCAACTGGGACGCCGTGGAGGAGCTCTTCCCGCCCGGCCTGCTCGACACCATGTTCACGGCGTGGACCGGCCTGCTCACCCGGCTCGCCGACGACGAGACGGCCTGGGGCCGTGACGACCTGGACCTGCTGCCGCCCGGCCAGGCCGCGCGCCGCGCCGCCGGCCAGGGGCCCGTACGTCCCGTCCCGGACGAGCCGGTGCACGAGGCGTTCCTCCGGCGGGCCGCCGAACGCCCCGATGCTCCGGCGGTCATCGGTCCCGGCGGGACGCTGACGTACGGC
>NZ_JBHLZP010000941.1:0-1751 GCF_042429965.1 Actinoallomurus acaciae | reverse complement strand
CTGCGCCGCGACTTCGCGCGCAGCATCCGGCGCCGGCTCGACGAGGACGGCGCGGCGCGGCTCCGTGAAATCCTCGCGGAGCTGGCCGGCCGGGCGAAGCGCTGGCTGGCCGCGCAGGGAGCCGCGACCGGCCCGCCCGAACTGCTGTTCTCCGCGGACCTGCGGTACGAGGGCCAGGCGCATGAGCTGCGGGTGCCGCTCGACGGCGCCACGCTGGAGGCCGAGTCCGTGGCCGAGGCGCTGCATACCGGGCACGAGCGGCTGTACGGCTTCCGCGACACGGGGGCCTCGATCGAACTGGGCACGGCGCGGCTGGCGATCGTGGCGCCGACCGGTGAGATCCCACCGCCCGCCGTGCCCCGGGGCGAAGGGACGCCGAAAACGGCGAGCCGCCGGTCCGTGCTGCTGACCGGCGGCCGGTTCACCGCCCGGGTGTTCGACCGGGCGGAGCTGCGCGCCGCCGACGCGCTGTCCGGACCCGCGATCGTCGAGCAGGACGACACCACCGTGCTCATCCCGCCCGGCTGGTCGGCGGACGTCGACCCGGCCGGCAACCTGCATCTGCGCCGGAGGCCCTGACCATGCGACTCGATCCCGTCACCCTGGAGATCGTCGGCAACAAGCTCGGCGCGGTCACCGAGGAGATGTGCCTGACCCTGCAGCGGACGAGCAGGTCCCTGTACGTGAAGGAGACCGCGGACTTCTGCTGCGCGATCGCCGGACTGGACGGAGGGTTCGTCGCCTACCCCCGGGGCATCGGCGTCTCCGGGTTCGTCGGCCTCAACGTGCTGACCGCCGTCGAGCGCGCCGGGCCGCTGGAACCGGGCGATGTGATCATCACCAACGACCCGTACACCTCGGGCGGGCTGGCCACGCACCTGACGGACATCCAGCTCATCGAGCCGTACTTCCACGACGGGCGGCTCGTCGGCTACGGCTGGGCGTTCATCCACTGCTCCGACATCGGCGGCCGGGTGCCCAGCAGCCTGTCGCCGGTCAACGACGAGATCTTCCAGGAGGGGCTGCAGATCCCGCCGGTCAAGCTCGTACGGGCCGGTGAGGTGAACCGCGACGTCGAGGCGCTCCTGACCGCCAACAGCCGGACCCCGGAGGCCAACCTCGGTGACATTCGCGCCATGCGCGCCGCGCTGGGCACCGGGCGCGACCGGCTCGCCGGTGTCATCGGCCAGCACGGCGTGGACTCCGTCCTGGACGCGTATCAGGACCTGGTGGACTACACGGCCGAAAAGGCTCGGGCGGCGCTGGCCCGGCTGGACGACGGCACCTACCGGTTCGTCGACTATCTCGACGATGACGCGGTCTCCGGCATCCCGGTACGCCTGTCGATCACCGCGACACTCAGCGGGGGAGACCTGCACCTGGACTTCACGGGCACCGATCCCCAGGTCGCGGCGGCGTTCAACATCGCCAGTCTGGGCCGGGCCCACGCGTGGATCACCACCAGGGTCCTGGCGCTCATCTGCACGCTGGATCCCGGCATCGCGCTCAACGCCGGTCTGATCAGGCCGATCGGCGTCACCGCTCCCGAAGGCTCACTGGTCAACGCGGTGCGTCCCGCGGCGGTGGGGATCCGGCACGCGGCGGCGTCCCGGGTCAACGACGCGCTCGGCGGCGTCCTCGGCCTGGCGGCGCCGTCGGTCCTGCCGGCGGCCGGCAGCGGTCTCGTCGTGCCCGTCGTGGTCGCCGAACAGGGTCCGCACGGCCAGAACGTGCAGGTGCTGGAGCCCATG
>NZ_JBHLZP010000940.1:0-1761 GCF_042429965.1 Actinoallomurus acaciae | reverse complement strand
ACCGCGCCGGCGGCCCTGCGCGCCGCGGTCAGCTACGCCACCGGCCATGACGTCCTCGTCGTCGCCTCGACCGACCCGCCGGGGATGACGTCCTCCGGCGCGCCGTCCTACCCGGCCGCCCTGCCGGGCGTGCTGGCCGTCGCCTCGATCCAGTCCGACGGCTCACCGGCCTCCTCGGGCCAGTCCTCGACGGCCGCACCGGCGCTGGCGGCGCCGGGCGCCGGCCTGGTGAGCATCGCCCCTAGGGGAAACGGGAACGTCGTCGCGTCCGGGAGCGGGGTGGCGGTCGCGTTCGTGGCCGGCGCGGCCACACTGGTACGCGACTACCGGCCGTCGCTCAAGGCCGCCGAGGTGGCACACCGCCTGGAGGCCACCGCCGACCACCCGACCGGACGCCTGCCCGATCCCGCCCTCGGCTACGGAATGGTCGACCCGGTCGCGGCGGTGACGACGGCACTGCCGGAGGAGAGCGGCGAGAGCACGCCGAAGCCGCAGAACCGGCCGGTCGAGGTCGTCCTGCCCACACCGGAGAACCGACGGCCGACGCACCTCGCCCTCATCACCTCGGCCGCCGTCACGGGCTGCGCGGCATTGGGCGGCCTCCTGACCGCCACAATCCGCCGCGGCCGCCGCCGCGGCTGGCGCCCCGCCACCCCCGACGAGACCTGACCGCCAGCCGAAGCCCCGGAACAGACCTGCCAAGTCCACCCAGCCCACACCGCAGAACCACCCCCGGGCGCGCCTCGCCCCCATCGGCTCCACCGACGTCACCGGCTGCCCAGCGGCCTCCTCACCACGGAATCCACCGCGGCCACCGGCAAGACCCGGCCACCCACCAAAAACCCAGAACGGGCCATCCCTGCCTGCGGCGCAGAACCGGCGCCCGCCACACCTCGCCCACATCACCCCCGCCACCGTCACCGGCTACCCGGCGCTCGGCGGCCTCCTCACCACGGAATCTGCCGTCGCCCGCGCCACGGAATCGGCGCCCGGCATACCTCGCGCCCTCATCGCCTCCACCGGCTGCGCAACACTCGGCGGCCTCCTCGTCACCGGCCACACACCGTGAACCGGGCGCGAGCCCACGCACGGCGCAGGCGGCCTGTCCGTCTCGAAGTGGTCGGGGCGGCCTTTCGCGGACGCCGCCGGGCAGCGTTGGATCGTGCAGGTCCGGGTTCCGCTTCACGCCGCTTCGTGCGCTCGCCCTGCCACCCGGCATCCCGCCGCCTCGGTCCGCGGTCGTGTGCTTCGTCTTCACGACGGGGCGGACGGTGATGTCCGGTTCCGTCATCCGGCGCACGCGGTGTGGCGTTGATTGTCGTGTATCTCGGCCGTCCTACGGGCCCGACTTCCCTTGACTACCGCACATTCCTCCGTAGTCTGTGTTGGAGTTCGGTACTGAATGTTGGGAAAACCACATCAGGACGGAGCCTCACGTGGCTGTCTGTTCTCCCCACCCCGCTCTGGTCGGCCGTGACGACGAGCTCGACCTCCTGGGCCGGCTGCTGGGTGAAGTCATGGACGGCGCCGGCCGTTCGGTGTGGATCGAAGGTGAGCCGGGGATCGGCAAGTCGGCGCTGCTGGAGTCGTTCCTGGCCGAGGCCGCGCGGCGGGGGTGCGCGGTTCGCTCGGCCGCCGCGGAGGAGTTCGGGCACCGCGTTCCGCTGCACGTCATGCTGGAATGCCTCGGCGGGACGCCGGCCGAGCCGCGCGACGTCCCCGGGCCGCTCGGGGCGGGAGCGGCACACGGCGACCCCGGGC
>NZ_JBHLZP010000939.1:0-1761 GCF_042429965.1 Actinoallomurus acaciae | reverse complement strand
AGCTCACGCCGCCGTGCCTCGGCGTCCCCACGCGGCGGGGCCGGTTCCGTCACGGTGCCTCCCCGGCGAGTTCGGCCGCCACCTCATCGTCGGTGAGCCGCGCGACGCGCAGGTGGATGGCGGCGATCGCGGCCAGCCGGCCCGGCGCGCTCTCGGTCGCGGTCAGCGCGCGGGCCATGCCGGTGACGTCCGAGGTCGTCAGCAGCGCGCGGGCCGAGAACTCCTCGTCGGGGAACACCTCGCGCAGGCGCACGAGGACGCGGGCGCCCGTGAGGGAATCGCCGCCCAGCTCGAAGAAGTCGTCGTCCGCGCCGACGCGCTCGGCCCCGAGTGCCTTCGCCCACACCGAGGCCAGCAGCTCCGTCACCGGATCCGATCCGCCGGGCTCGTGAGACGGAGCACCGGTGACGGGCGCGGGCGGCCGGAGTGCCGCGAGAGCGGCCCGGTCGACCTTCCCGTTACGGGTCAGCGGCAGCCGCGTGTGCGCGGTGAACCGGCCCGGCACGAGGTACGCCGGCAGCCGTTCGGCCAGATGGGCGCGCAGCTCCTCCGGGGAGGCGGAGCCGGTCACGTGCGCGGCCAGCCCGCGGTCGCCCGGCCCGCCGTCCTCGCGGCGTACCGGGACGACCACCGCCGCCGTGACCGCCGGGTGGGCGACGAGCGCCGCCTCCACCTCGGCGGGTTCGACCCGCCGCCCCCGGATCTGGATCTGCCGGTCGCCGCGACCGACGAACTCGATCAGCCCGCCGGGCCGGTACCTGCCCAGGTCACCGGTGCGGAACAACCGCTCCCCGGTGCGCGGGTGCGACACGAACGCCGCGTCGGTCTCCGCCTCGGTCAGGTAGCCGCGGGCGAGGCCGGGCCCCGCGCAGTACATCTCACCGGTCACGCCGTCGGGGCGGTCGCGCATCCGTTCGTCGAGCACGTGGTAGCGCATGCCCGCGATCGGCGAGCCGTACGGGACGGACCGCCACGCGGGGTCGACCTCGGTGAAGGGATGCCAGATGCTCCACAGCGTGGTCTCGGTCGGGCCGCCCACCGAGACGAGCGTCGCGCCGGGCGCGCGCCGGATCAGGCCGCGGGCCACGTCGAGGGGGATCCAGTCGCCGCCGAGGAAGGCGAGCCGGAGGCCGGCGAGCGGGTCGCCGCCCCGGCTCGCGAGGCGGTCCAGCAGCATCTCCATCATCGCGGGGACGGAGTTCCACACGGTGGTGCGGTGCCGGGCCATCAGGTCGAGCCAGTGGTCCGGGTCGGTGCGCCGGGCGGCGCCGGGCAGCACGAGCGTGCCTCCGGCGCCGAGCATCCCGAAGACGTCGAACAGCGCCATGTCGTGGTGGAACGCGGTCAGCCCCAGGCACCGGTCGCCCGGTCCGACGCCGAAGCGGGCGACCGTCTCGCGCAGGCAGTTCACCACGCCGCGGTGCTCGATCAGCACGCCTTTGGGCCGCCCGCTCGACCCCGACGTGAACAGCACGTACGCGAGGTCGCTCGGCCGTGTCCGTACCGGCGGTGCCGGATCCTCGGGGGGCTGGTCCGGGCGTACGGTCCGCCACGGCCCGGGCGGCGGGAGGACACCGTGCGCGACCACGACCGACACGCCGGCGGCGTCGAGCATCGCCCGCAGGCGCACGGCCGGGGTCTCGGGGTCGAGCGGCACGTACGCGCCGCCGGCCATCAGGACCGCGAAGGCGGCCACGACCTGGTCCTCGCCCTTGTCCAGCAGCAGGCCGACCCTCGCGCCGTGCGCCACGTCCAGCGCCC
>NZ_JBHLZP010000938.1:0-1764 GCF_042429965.1 Actinoallomurus acaciae | reverse complement strand
TCCCGGCGGCGACGGCCGCGGCCGCCAGCCTGGCCCGGCTCGCCTTCGCCGGCCGCGCGGTCCGCAGATGCCTCACGGCCCGCGCGGTCAGCCGCCCTGGACGCTCGTGGCCGTGACCGTGCCGTCCTGACCCGCCGTGCCCTGGACGACGACCTTCGAGCCGGCCTTGAGCGCCTTGGCCGTCGTCTTTTTGGCGACGGTGATCTTCGTCGAACCGCTCGTCTTCACGCGGACGATCCCATTGGGCGTCTGGACGTAGATGGTGTCGCCGTCGACGAGCTTGACCGTGCCCGTCGTGCCGCTGCCGGGGGCCTGGGCGCCGCTGTCCCGGCCCCCGTTCTGACCGTTCTGACCGCCGAAGCCACCGAAGCCGCCGAAGCCGGCGCCGGGCTGACCGCCCTGGGCCGTACCGCCCTGCCCGGTGCCTCGCCGGAGCTGACCGAGCAGGGCCGTCGGGTCGGAGGACTTCTTGGCGCCCCAGTGGCGGTCGGCCTGTACGCCGCCGACGAAGCCGCCCACCAGCAGGACGCCCGCGACCAGCAGGACGGTGACCGACGGCGGCCGGCGCCTCGGCCGGTCGTCGGCCTTGAGCTCTTCGGCCAGGTCGCCCTCGAACGGCGGGGTGTTCAGCAGATCCTCGGGCGGCACATCGAGGTCCTCACGTGGCGCGTCGTTCGTCTTGCGCCGGGTTCCAGTCACGGTTGCTCCCTATTCGTGGCGGAGGGCTTCGATGGGCCGGAGCTTGGCCGCGCGGTTGGCGGGATAGCTGCCGAAGAACAGGCCGATCGCGACGGAGACCCCGAGGGCCAGCGCGATCGAGCTGGGGACGATGACCGGCTTGACCCCTACGACCTTGAACTCGCTGCCGATCACCCCCGCGGCGACGCCGAGCAGCCCGCCCAGGAGGCTGAGCACGGTCGCCTCGACGAGGAACTGGCCGAGGATGGCGCCGCGCGGCGCGCCGATCGCCTTGCGGATGCCGATCTCGCGCGTCCGCTCGGTGACGGTCACCAGCATGATGTTGGTGATGCCGATCCCGCCGACCAGCAGGCTGATCGCCGCCACCGCGCCGAGCAGCACGGTGAACGTCTTGCTGCTACTGCTGATCGCCGACTGAAGCGTCGCCTGGTTCATGATCTGGAAGTCCGCCGTGTTGCTGCCGGTGATGCCGTGCCGCTGGTTCAGGATGTCGGTGATCTCCGACTGCGCGGCATCGACGGTCTTGGGCGTCTTGGCCTGCACGACGATCTGGTTCAGCGCGCCGTACCCGGTCAGGCTCTCCTGGACGGCCGGCAGCGGCGCGATCGCCACGTCGTCGGCGTCCTGGAAGCCCGACGACCCCTTGGTCTTCAGCACCCCGACGACGGTGAAGTTCACGCCGTTGACGGTGATCTGCCTGCCGACCGCGTCGACCGTGCCGAACAGGTCCTCATTCACGGTCTGCCCGATCACGACGACCTTGCGGTCGTTCAGCACGTCGTCGTTGGTGAAGTAGGTGCCGCGGTCGATCGGGTCGTTGGACGCCTCGAAGTACGTCGGGTAGGTGCCGACGAACTGCTGGATCGTGTGGCTCGTCCCCGCGTACGCGGCGTTCGCCGAGGAGGCGTTCACCACCGGGGAGACGCTCTTGACCGACGGGGCCGCCGACGCGTCGGCCATCGCCCGCGCGTCGTCGACGGTCAGGTCGTGCGCCTGTGTCCGTGGCCCGGTCTGCTGCTGCCCGGCCCCGGCCGCGCCGGGCGCACCGCCGCCGCCGAACGCGCG
>NZ_JBHLZP010000937.1:0-1768 GCF_042429965.1 Actinoallomurus acaciae | reverse complement strand
CGGCGTCGTGCTGCCGGAACGCCACTGCCGGCTGCGCGACCCGACGCTGGCCGCCGCCCTGGCGAGTCGCTGCGACACCGCGCACCGGCGCGGCGACCGGCTCGGCGTCCGGCAGAGCCTGCTCTGCCTGGAACAGCTGCTGTGCCTGTTGTGGGACGACGCGACCCGGCCCGCTCCCGAGCCCGTCGACGCCGCCCTGGAGGAGATCACCCTGGAGATCCGGCAGGATCCGAGCCATCGCTGGACCGTGGCCGAGCTGGCCGCGCGCACCGCGCTGTCCCGCGCCCAGTTCACCCGCCGGTTCGTCGCCCACACCGGCATGCCCCCGGCCCGCTACCTCGTCCGCGCGCGCATCGACCGGGCACGCCAGCTGCTGACCGAGACGCGCATGTCCGTGAGCCGGGTCGCGGCGACGCTCGGCTACACCGACCTGGCCTACTTCAGCCGGCAGTACAAGCAGTACACCGGCCACTCGCCCGGCCGCCGTGCCCCCTCGACGACGGAGCGGGCACGCCTCCAGCCGTAGTGTTCTTCCGGACGGTGTTCTGGCTGTTCGGCCAGGTAAAAATGTCAGTGGTCGAACGTATGATCGAGCCATGGCCGAGAACGTGATGTTCGATGTCCGCACCCGTCCGAGCCTGACCGCCGCCGAGATCGCCGCCCTGGGCCTGTCGCTCGCCCACCTCGGGGCCGGTCCCCAGTCCGCCACCGCCCGCCGCGCCCTGCGGCACCTGTTCGACGACATGGAGGCGCCGAGCGATGTCATCGCGACCACGCTGACCACGCTGACCAGCCCCCTCGACCCGGCTACCGCCCGCCGGGCCCGCACCGCCGCCGGCGCGATCACCGCGCGGCTGGTCGTCCGCCTCCACTACGCCGACGCGCGGGGAGACGTGACGATCCGCGAGGTGGAGCCGGTGACCTGCCTGGTCCACCGCGAGCACTGGTACCTCGTGGCCTGGTGCCGCCTGCGCCAGGGCGTCCGGGCGTTCCGCTTCGACCGCGTGCTGGCCGTGGAGGCGACGGAGATCCCGGCCCGTCCCCACCGCGCCGAGCGCTTCCTGCCGTTCCAGCCGAGGTCCAGGCCGACCGCCCTGTCCCACCGCTGACCAGGCGCCGGACGCCGCGCCGCTCCCGATGGCACCGGGGGACGGCGCGCCGTCCGTGGGTGTGGCGGGAAGGCGATGCGCGGTGGCCTTCGAGCCCGCGCCGCTCGGGGGGCTACAGGCCGAGGAGGGCGGCGATCGCGCCGGGGACGTTCGCGCAGGCGTGCGGGGTGGCCGGGCCGGAGCACGTGGGTGCGTTCGGGTGGGTGTGGCCGAGCAGGCACTGCACCTCGCGGAGCGGAACGCCGGCCTCGATGGCCAGGTTCGCGCAGGCGTCGCGCAGGGTCCGTGGGGTGAGTTCGAGGCCCGCCGTGTGCCCGGTGAGCCCGACGGTCCGGAACACCTGCGAGTCGGCGACGCGCCGCCCGTCACGCGTCATCACGATCGGGCCCTCGGCGCGTCCGCCGGTCGCGCGGTCGACGGCCCGTACGACCCCGGTGGGCAGGACCAGCCGCCGTATCCCGTCCCGGCGTGTCACGGCCAGCGTCCGGCGAGGCGGCCTCGAGGAGGCCGTGGCGTGATCGGCCAGGTCCTCGACACGGGCGGCGGTGACGTCACGGACTCCGCAGCCGACCTGGAGGATCAGGCGGATGACGGCCGCGGCGCGCGGGCCGGTCACGTCGGCGGCCCGGACGACCGCGCGCGCCTCGTCGGCGGTCAGG
>NZ_JBHLZP010000936.1:0-1791 GCF_042429965.1 Actinoallomurus acaciae | reverse complement strand
AGCGCGCCGCGGGCGGCGGTGAAACGCACGCGATCGGCGCCGAGCGTCTCGGCGCCGCGGGGCTCGGGTTCGGCGCCGTCGAGGGTCACCACGAGCCGTGACAGCACGCGGCGGTCGGCGACGTACAGGCCTCCCGGCCCGCCGGTGAGCCGGCCGTCGGGCGGCGACAGCCAGGTCGCGGGAGCGGCGACGCAGGTGAGGTACTCGTGCAGCGCGGGACCGGGCACACCGGCGGAATGCGAGGCGGGGACGGACACGATCTGCTCCGTTTCGCGGGGGTTCGTCCCCCATGATGACGGCTTCCGTCCCGCCGGCACACGGTTCACCGGTCCGCGGCCAGGTGTCGCACGGTCAGCGTGCCGACCTGGGCCACGCTCGGTCGGTGCCCCGGTGAACACGACCGCGCCGGGCCCGAGGTCGACGTGGGCGATGCTCGATCACGACCACCGGGCCGCCGCCGTCCACGACCCGGTCGAGCGGGGCGAGAAGCCGATCGACGTCGGCCGCATGCGGACCGGTGGTGGACTCGTCGAAGACCTAGGTGAGGCCGGAGCCGAGATGCCGCCACCATCTTTCTTCACGCGCTGTGCCTCGACGCCCGACGGTGGTCGAGGCGCACCAGGCGGCGTACGACCCCGGCCACGCGCATGAGTTCGGGCTGCGGTGCGTGCTCGGCGGCTTCGCGGCACTCGTCACCGAACGCACACGACCAGGGCCGTTCCTGACGGACCACCCCACCGGGACGCGACCGGGCACCGGGCCCCGTCCCAAGGTCCCCGTTCGTAGCGAGCGATGTCCAGGGGGCGCGTCGCCTTTCCCGGGGTCCTCGCGGAAGCGTGCCGGGCGGCGGAGCCGTTCGGCACGGTTTCGTGGGGTGGGGGCGACAACGCGGCGAGGCGCTCCCCTCGGCTCCGCACGGCCGGACGGCGGGGCTTTGAGACGGGCGCTAAGCGACGGCCGGCCAGTCCCAGCCGAGCTGGGCGAACAGGCCCAGGCGGTCGCTGACGCCCCGGATCTCGGTGATCTTTTCGTCGGCGAGCGTGAGTACGAAGATGGCCTCGTTCTCGAAGCTGCGCCCGGTCGGTTCGGGCATGCGGATGTGGGTGCCGGTGTGGGTGCCGGACATGGTGAGGCGGGCGACGACGCGGTCCCCCTCGGCGACCAGCTCCTCCACGCGCATCAGCAGCGGGTCGAAGGCGGCGAGCTGCATCCGGATGCCCTCGAAGGCCGCGCCGGGCTCGTCGGGCTCACCATGGATGATCTTGTTGTGGTCGACGACGTCGGCTGCCAGGTAGGCCGGCAGGTCATCGGTCCGGCGCTCGCTGACGGCCGCGAAGAAGTCTCGTACGACGGTCTTGTTGTCCATGGCATTTCCTCTCTTACAGCGTAAGACGAAGCTATCCTGCTCTTACGGCGTAAGAGAGTCAAGGAGCGGACCGTGGCGACCAGGGCGACACACGAGCGGGCCGGGCTGTCCCGGGCGAAGGTGCTGGACGCCGCGCTGGAGCTCCTGGACCGGGTCGGTGTGGCCGGGCTGTCCATGCGAAAGCTGGGCGCCGCGCTCGGCGTCGAGGCGATGACCCTCTACCACTACGTCCCGAACAAGGACGCGCTCCTGTCCGGCCTGGTCGAACGCGCCGCCACCCGGGCGGTCACCGTCGACCCGCGGGCCGGCTGGCAGGCGATGCTGCGCGGATTCGCCGCCGGGTTCCGCCGCGAGCTGCTCGCGCATCCCGGCGTGGTGCCGCTGGTCGCGACCCGGCCGGTCAACACGCCCGCCGCGCTGCGGGA
>NZ_JBHLZP010000935.1:0-1800 GCF_042429965.1 Actinoallomurus acaciae | reverse complement strand
CGGGGGGCTGGAGCCGTGCACGCCGACGGTGGCCGAGGACCTGATGCTGTCGCTCACCACCGGCGGCGCGGGCGGCGCCGCGTACGGTGAGCCGCTCGCCGCCTGGCGCGGCGGGCGCAGAGAGTCCCGTGCGGCGCGCCCGGCCGAGGACGCCGACGTTCCCGGTTTTCCCGGCCGTGTGGCGATCCAGCCGTTTCTCAGTGCGGAGACCGAGCGGCTCGCCGCCGAGCTGGGCCTCGACCGCGTGGACTGGTTCAACGTCCACCCGGGCGCGCAGGTGCGCGCGGTGCTGAACCTCCTGCCCGGGAGCCTGGCCGCCGGTGCGGATCGCGCGGAGCTCACCGGGCGGATGATGCTGGCCGCCCGCCTGGACCTGGCCGGACGCACCCCCTACTACGTCATGCACTTCGCCCTGGAGGGAAGCGCGGACGGGCGACCGGCGTCGCGCCGTCTCACCGTGCGCACCGCGAGCAGCTACCGGCTCACCGCGGCGGTCGGGGCACTGGCCGTCGACGCCCTGCTGCGCGGCGGCGTCCCGCCCGGCGCGCACTTCGCCTGCGACGTGCTGGACCCCGGGGCCGTCGCCGCCCGGATCGAAGAGAGCGGCGCCGCCCGGTTCGACCTGTCCGGCGGGGACACCACGGCGGACGGTCTCGTGGACGAGGGGGCGCTGTGAGCGCCACGGAGCCGCTGCGGACCCTGGTCTGCGGCACGAACTTCGGCCGCTTCTACGGCGAGGCCGTACGCGCCCACCCCGGCTACACGCTCGCCGGGCTGCTCGCCCGCGGCTCCACGGCATCCCGTGCGTACGCCCGCGGCCTCGGCGTCCCCCTGTACACCGCCGTCGGCCAGGTGCCGGACGACGCCGTGGACGTGGCCTGTGTCGTCGTCGGCTCGACGATCTCCGGCGGGCCGGGCACCGAGCTGGCCGGCTCGCTGCTCGGCCGGGGCGTACACGTCCTGCAGGAACATCCGATCCACCTGGACGAGCTCACCGAATGCCTGAGGCTGGCGCGCCGCAACCGGGTGCAGTACCGGCTCAACACCCACTACCCGCACGTCGCGCCGGTGGCCGCCTTCACGGCCGCGGCGCGCCGGCTGATCGCGCGGCGAACACCGCTGTTCGTCGACGCGGCCACGCCGGTCCATCTGATGCACCCGCTGGTGGACATCCTCGGCCGGGCCCTGGGTTCCCTGCGGCCCTGGCGGTTCGCGGACCCGGCGCCCCTCCCCGGGGACCTCGGGGAACCGCCGTTCCGCATCCTGCACGGCGCCCTGGGCGGCGTGCCGCTGACGCTGCGGGTCCACCACCAGCTGGACCCGGCCGACCGGGACAACCACGCCCTGCACTGGCACCGCGTGTCGGTCGGCACGGAGGCGGGCGTGCTCACCCTGGCCGACACCCACGGCCCGGTGCTGTGGAGCCCGCGCCTGCACGCGCACCGCGACGCCGACCGCCGCCTCGTGCTCGACGGCCACGGAACCGGGCACCTGGATCTCACGACGACGTCCGTGGTCGGTGGTACCGGGACGTTCCGCGAGGTGTTCGCCGAGCTGTGGCCGCAGGCCATCGGGCGCGCACTGGATGATCTGCGGGACGCCATCGCCGAGAACCGCGACCCGCTGCGCTCCGGCCAGTACGACCTGATGGTGTGCCGCATCTGGTCCGAGCTGGCCACCGTGCTCGGTCCGCCGCGGGTCGTCCGGCCGCCCGTACCACGTCCGCTCGCGGTCCGCGAGCTGTTCCCGGACCACCACGAGCCGCGGACGCCGCCCGCGCGCCCGCGCGAGGCCGGTGGC
>NZ_JBHLZP010000934.1:0-1800 GCF_042429965.1 Actinoallomurus acaciae | reverse complement strand
CGTCGGCCGCCGCGCGGCTGGGCGTGCCGCTACGGCTGGTGACCCTGGCGGTCGACGGCGCGGACGAGAACCCGCTGCGCGACGACCTGGCGCTGGCGATCAGGCTGGCCGCCGAGAGCCCGGGGCTGGACCCCGGCGAGGTCCAGGCCGCCGTCGGCACGGGCGATGACGTGGCGGCGGCCGTGGCGGACCTCGAATGGAGCGAGGGCGACCTGCTGGTGTGCGCGAGCAGCGAGGACGCCCCGGTGCATCGGGTGTTCCTCGGCGAGACCGCGTTCAAGGTGGTGCGCGCGGCGCCGTGCCCGGTGGCGGTCCTGCCCCGGGGCGTACCCGACGTGTGACGCCGCGCGTCGGGGGAACGCGTCAGAGAAGGGACCGGCCGGACCGGCCGGGCGAAAGAGGGGGTTCGTCATGGCCGAAGGCGATGCTCGTGCGACACGTGCGAGCCTCCGGCATGAGCTGGAGCTCGTGGAGGCCGAGAGCGCGCAGTTGCGAGAGTCGGCGTCGCGGCTTCGCCGGCAGATCGGCGAACGCTCGTTCGGGCCGATCGACGAGTCCGAGCGTGCCGCGCTGATCACCGCCGCCGAAGAGCAGGAGGCGCTCGTCGACTCGCTGGAGACCAGGCGCGAGGTGCTGCGGGAACGGATCGAGCCCTCGGGGTGACGGGCGTCCGCCGGGCGAGTCCGAACCGTGATCCACGTCCCGCAACGGCGGGGCGCGCGCCGTCGTCTCAGGGACATGCGTATCAGGCATCTCGCTCGTCTCGCCCTCGTGCTGGCCGTCGCCGCCGCCGGTCTCGCGCTCATGCGCCCGTCGTGGGCCTGCGGCTGCGGCGCGCTCGTCACCTCCTCCCGGTCCGGGGTCGACGTGGCGGACGAGACCTCCATCGTCCGCTACGACGGCGGGCAGGAGGAGATCGTCATGCGGCTGTCGGTGCGCTCGCAGGCGCGGGACGCCGCGTGGCTGATGCCGACGCCCACGCGGGCGCGGGTGACGCTCGGTGAGAGCGACTGGTTCGACCAGCTGGACCGGCTGACCGAGCCGGCCGTCGTGCGGCACCGGCGGTGGCTGCCGCGCCTCGGCGGCACGAAGGACGCCGGCGCGGTGCCGAAGCCGGGTGCCGGGGTCGGGGTGCTCGGCCGGCAGCGGCTCGGCCCGTTCGAGGTGACCACGCTGTCCGCCGGCGACTCGGGCGCGCTGGCCTCGTGGCTGACCGCGCACGGCTACCGTCTCCCCGGACGCCTGGCCGAGGCGCTGAAGCCGTACGTCGCGCGGCACTGGACCTACACCGCGATCAAGCTCTCCCCACGGGAGGGCCGCCTCACCGGTGCGCTGGACCCGCTGCGCGTGACCTTCGGCAGCGACGCCCCGATCTACCCGATCCGGCTGTCCCGCCTCGCGACCTCGCCGCAGTCGGTGCACCTGTACGTCCTCGCGCCGCACCGCGTCACGGTGTCGGGGCTCGACGGGATGCTCACGACGTACGCGGGCCGGGTCACGCCCTCGATGGTCGCCTCGCCGGGGCTGCGCTCGATGCTCGGTGACGGCGCGTTCCTGACCGAGGTGGTACGGCACGGCATCCCGCCGTCCGACTTCACCGACGATCTCCGGCTCGGCTACACGGCCGACACCCCGTACCGGGAGGTGGAGGAGGTCGACGGCGGTCTCGTCACGTTCCTCGGAGTCCCCGCGTACCTGTGGTTCGCCCTGGGCGTCCTCGTCGTCGTGGCCGCCGGGGGCGCGGCGATCGTGGTCTCGGCCCGGCGCTCGGCGCGCGCACGGCGCGGAGGCGCCGGAGCG
>NZ_JBHLZP010000933.1:0-1825 GCF_042429965.1 Actinoallomurus acaciae | reverse complement strand
ACGAACCGCTCCGCGGTCAGGCCGGGCCGCCGCACATAGCCGTCGGCCAGGCCGGCCCCGGCGACGTACAGCTCACCGAGCACACCCGCCGGGACGGGCCGCAGCCCCGCGTCGAGGACGTAGGCGCGGACGCCGTCGAGCCGATACGGCTCGCGGGCGGCCCCGTGCCAGCCGTAGGAGTCGACGGACGCCTCGGTCGGCCCGTACAGGTCGTGGCAGGCCAGGCCCGGCGCGGCGCAGATCCGTCGCCACAGGCCCGGGTCCACCGCCTCGCCGCCGACCAGCAGCACCTTCAGCGGCGCGCTCGTCAACAGCCCCCGGTCCACGAGCTGGCGCAGGTAGGTCGGGGTGACGTCGAGGACCTCGATCCGGTCCTCGGCCAGGCGCCGCAGCAGCGCCGCGTCGTCCTGGTAGTCGTCGACGACGTGCAGGGCGTGCCCGTCGAGCAGCCACAGCAGCGGCTCCCACGAACCGTCGAACACGAATGACGCCGCGTGGGCCACCCGCAGGCCGCGGCCGGCGGGTTCCATGAGCCGCCCGCGGTGCGACAGGAACAGGTTCGCCAGGCCGCGGTGCGGGACGGCCACGCCCTTGGGCCGCCCGGTCGAACCGGACGTGTAGATCACGTACGCGACGGCATCGGGCCGGGACCGGTCGATCGGCGGTCCCTCGGCGAGCGCGCCGAGGTCGCCGGGGCGCAGGACGAGCGCCGGCCGGGCGTCCTCCAGCATGAACCGGGACCGTTCCTCCGGCTGTGCGCCGTCGACCGGGAGGTAGGCGGCGCCGGCCTTGAGGACGCCGAGCAGGGCGGGCACCATCGCGGCGCGCGGCAGATCCAGCGCGACGACGTCGCCCGGCCGTACGCCACGGCCGTCGAGGGTCCAGGCGAGGCGGTCGGTCCAGGCGTCCAGCTCGCGGTAGGTCCAGGCGCGCTCGCCGGTGACCAGCGCGACGGCGTCCGGAGTGCGGGCGGCCTGGCCGGTGAGGAACCCGACGACGGTCCGGTCGGCCAGCGCCCGCTCGACGCCGAGGCCCGCGCACAGCAGCGCGCGGCGTTCGGCCTCGGAGAGGATCTCGATCCGGCCGATCGGGACCTCCGGGTCGGCCGCGACCGCGTCGAGGACGCGCAGGAGCCGGGCCGTCATGGCCTCGGCCGTCTCGCGGTCGAACAGGGCGGTGTCGAACTCCAGCGTGCCCTGAGCACCGCCGGCCGGGTCCTCCACGAGGTCGAAGGACAGGTCGAACATCGCGGTGCCGTGCCCGGCGGGCTCGGGCACGGCGGGCAGGCCGCCCAGCGTCCACGCCTCCTCGCCGCCGGTCAGGTAGGAGACCATGACCTGGAACAGCGGGTGCCGGCCGAGCGAGCGCGGCGGATTCACCGCGTCGACGACCTGATCGAACGGTACGTCCTGGTGCTCGAACGCGGCCAGGTCCGCCTCTCGGACGCGGGCCAGCAGCGCGCGGAAGGACGGGTCGCCGGAGGTGTCGGTCCGCAGCACGAGCGTGTTGACGAAGAACCCCACGAGGTCCTCGGTCGCGGGGTCGTCGCGACCGGCGACCGGGGTGCCGAGCGGCAGGTCGGTGCCCGCGCCGAGGCGGGTCAGCAGTGTCGCGACGGCGGCGTGCACGACCATGAACATCGTGGTGCCGGTGGCGCGGGCGATGCCGCCGAGCCGCCGCCGGGTCGTCGCGGGCACGGTGAACTCCACGACGCCGCCGTGGTGCTCGGACTCCTCGGGCCGCGGCCGGTCGGCGGCCAGGGCGAGCTCGTCGGGCGACCCGTCGAGCGCGTCCGTCCAGTACGCGAGTTGCCGCGCGGCCAGGC
>NZ_JBHLZP010000932.1:0-1829 GCF_042429965.1 Actinoallomurus acaciae | reverse complement strand
ACCGCACGCCGGCCGGGTGACAGCCGCCGGTCCCACGAGCCGTCCGGGGCGGGGACCGTACGGGTCAGGGTCAGCGCACACAGCACGCCGAGGAGCAGGGCGCCGCTGCGCGCGTCGGTGCCCATGTAGGCGCGGTCGGCGCCCTCGCCGTGGAACAGCAGTGCCCCCGCGGCGTACGAGGTCACCGCGCCCGCGGCCGCCACGACCGCCAGCGCGCGCCGCGAGCGTACGGTCAGCAGCACCGCGATGAGCACGAGCGGCCAGACCAGGTAGAACTGCTCTTCCACCGCCAGCGACCAGAGATGGGTCAGCGGCGCGCCGGAGGTCAGGGCGCCCCAGTACGAAACGCCTGCGAAGATCGCGTACCAGTTGGACACGTAGGTCAGCGCCGCCACGGTCTGGGCGTCGGTCGTGGACCGCAGTTCGGGCAGCGCGCCGAGGTGGAGCCAGACCTGGACCACGACGAGGAGCGCCAGGACGGCCGGCAGCAGACGGCGCGCCCGGCGGCCCCAGAACCGCCCCCACGCGATGGAGCCGGTGCGGTGCCATTCGGTCAGCAGGAGCCGGGTGATGACGTATCCGGAGATGACGAAGAACAGGTCGACGCCGAGGAACCCGCCGCGGACGCCGAGGCCGAAGTGAAAGGCGATCACTCCGGCCACCGCGATCGCGCGGAGCCCGTCGACGGCGGCGATCCGCTCGTCGCCGGTGCGACGGCGGGGCGGGGCGCCCGCCGGCGCCCCGCCCGTTCTGGCCGCCTCGGCCACCGGGTCCGCTCGGCCTTGCGGGTTCACGCGCGGATCAGCGCGTGTAGAGGTCGAGTACGGGCACGCCCGCCTTGTCGTAGTCGTTCTCGCATCGGTACTCGCGGGCCTGGTGCCGGCCGACGACGCTCTGGCCGGCGCTCTGGCAGGCGGCGAGCGACCGGTAGACCTTGACGAAGCGCCAGCCGCCGGTGCTCGCGATGGCGGCGGGCGCCAGTGCCGACGCGAGCACACCCGCGCCCACGAACGACAGGATCATCCTGCGAACCGTCATGTCAGTGACCTGCTTTCGTAGCTCGGACCTGCCCGCCTCGCCCAGGCGTACGGGACAGGTCGGTGTGAATGGAGTTGAGAATCCAGGCGCCGAGCCGGTCGTGCGCGGCGGCCGACGGGTGGCCCGTGTCGTCGTAGACCTGGATGCCGGACACCTCGCGCGGGCACACCTTCGCCGCACTGCACAGCTGACCGTGCAGGTCGAGCAGTGCGGCGTGCGCCGGGTTCCGGCGGACCGCCGCGCGGACGGCCGCGTTCATGGCATCGGAGTTCGCCCGCGACGCGTCGCTGTTGTCGACGACGGTCGGCACGTAGACCCGTGCTCCGCCCGCGCCGAGGATCCCGATGGCCCGGTCGATCTGCGTGTCGAACCGGCGCCGGAAATCCGGGTCGGTGATGGACTGGACCCCGGTGTGGCCGGGCAGCTGCTGGGAGTCCTGACCGTCCCAGTAGCCGACCTCGAGCAGCACCGCCGTCGGCCGGTAGCGCGTCACGAGGTCCCGCCAGCGTCCGGGCCAGCCGTTGCACTGGGCCGGCGCGGCGACCATCCGGCCCTGCCTGCGGATCCGGACCGGCTGCATCAGACCGCAGCCGGGTTCACCCGCGTTCACCACGACGTTGCGGCGGTTCCGGTCTGCGCCGGCCGCGCCGACGCCGAGGTTCCTCGCCCAGGAGTCGCCGACCACGAGGAGCTTCACGCCCCGGACGTCCGGCGCGAGCGCGGCGTTCCCGAGCGGGACGTCCGCCCCGGCCGCGCCGCCCCCTCCGCCGCCGCCCTGCCGGGTGCCGTGC
>NZ_JBHLZP010000931.1:0-1831 GCF_042429965.1 Actinoallomurus acaciae | reverse complement strand
CGCCGCGACCGCCGCGGTCGGTGCGGTGACCCTGGCGCTCGGCACGGCCTCGGCCGTCACCGCCGCGTCGGCGAGTGAGCACGCCGCGCCCGCCGCGCTCGGCGGCAACTGGTACGGCGCGGCGCCGTACGTCATGCCGTTCGACAACAGCCCGCCCGACCTCGGGCCGGTGATGAGCGCGACCGGGCAGAAGTCGTTCCAGCTCGCGTTCATCCTCGCCCCGAACGGCGGCGGGTGCAGCCCGACCTGGGACGGCACCCACCCCGTCTCCTCCGACACACAGGCCAAGTCCGTGATCGACGGAATCCGGGCGGCCGGTGGCGACGTGACCGTCTCGGCCGGCGGCTACGGCGGCACGAAGCTCGGCCAGACCTGCGCCGACCCGTCCTCGACCGCGGCGGCGTACCAGCAGGTGATCAGCAAGTACGCGCTCAAGGCGATCGACTTCGACCTGGAGGAGCCGGAGTACGAGAACGCGACGGCGATCCACAACGAGATCGGCGCGGCCAAGATCCTGCAGCAGAACAACTCCGGCCTGTACGTCTCGGTCACCACGGCCGGCACGACCGGCGGCGAGGGCACGGGCTGGTTCGGCAAGCAGATGCTGGCCGAGGCCAAGAGCCAGGGCTTCACCCCGGCCAACTACGCGATCATGCCGTTCGACGGCGGGTTCAACGGCTCGGCGGCGCAGATCAGTGCGCTGGAGGGTTTCCACTCCACGCTGATGAGCACGTTCGGCTGGAGCAGCGCCACCGCGTACGCCCACGAGGGTGTGTCGTTGATGAACGGACGCTCCGACACCGGCGAGTACTTCCGGCAGGCCGACTTCCAGGCGGTGCTGGACTACGCCACCTCGCACGGCCTGTCGCGGTTCACGTTCTGGTCGGTCAACCGGGACCGCCAGTGCAGCCCGCCGGACAACAACGGGCAGACCTCCGGCACCTGCTCCAGCGTCACGCAGGGCTCCTGGGACTTCACCAGGTACACCGCGGCGTTCGGCGGCGCGCCGGCCGCTCCCCCGCCCACCGACCCCGCGCCGGGCGCGTGCACGGCGCCGGCCTGGAGCGCCACCAGCGTCTACACGGGGGGCATGGAGGTGACCTACTCCAAGCACACGTACAAGGCCAAGTGGTGGACCCAGGGTGAGACGCCGGGCACGGCCGACGTCTGGTCCGACGAGGGCCCCTGCACCTGATACCGCGCGGCGGACCGGCGGCCGGTGGGAGTCTTCCACCGGCCGCCGGGTTTTCGGCGTGTGTCGACCCGAATGTGTGCTTTCATGCTGAACGCCGTAGCACTTCGAGCATCGGGAGCCCGCCGTGACCACGCCCAACGACGCCGCCACGACGTTCAAGGAATTCGACTACGACGGTGACGGCTACATCACCGCCGTGGAGTTCAAGCTCGCCATGACCGCTCGCCACGAGCGGGTGACCGGCGACGAGATCGACTCGATCTGGGCCCACGCCGACAAGGACGGGGACGGCAAGATCAACGAGGCGGAGTTCACCGAGGCCTGGAACTCCTGACCGGACGGGCCGCTCCGTCCTGGTGGCGCGCGAGCGCGGCGTTCCGCCTGGCCACGCTCGTGTACGCCGCCGCGCTCATCCTGCGCCACCGGCACGGTTACGCGCATCCGGTGGGCGGCCTGCTCGCCCTCGCGCTGATGGCCGGGTGGACCGCGCTGGCGACCGTCGTGTACGCGCGGCCCGCGCTGCGCCGCCGCGGGTTCGTCGTCGCCGACGTCCTGGTCGCGGTGGTGCTGGTTCTGGGCACGCGCTGGGTCGACACGGGCGTCCACATCGACCACGGCGCGCCGACGCTGCCGGTG
>NZ_JBHLZP010000930.1:0-1833 GCF_042429965.1 Actinoallomurus acaciae | reverse complement strand
GTGTCCGTTTCTTGAGAACTCAACAGTGTGTTAAAAGCCAGTGCCTTTTGGTCCTCGGCTGGGCTGGTTGGTCTGCCTTTTGTGGTGGGTTGGCTGGTTTGGTCTTTGGATTTCTTTGGCAAGATTTTTCTTGCTGGGATTGTTTTCTTCTGGGTTTGGCAGCTGCCTTTTTTTGGGGGTGGTTGTCGTTTGGCCTTAACGGAGAGTTTGATCCTGGCTCAGGACGAACGCTGGCGGCGTGCTTAACACATGCAAGTCGAGCGGAAAGGCCCTTCGGGGTACTCGAGCGGCGAACGGGTGAGTAACACGTGAGTAACCTGCCCTTGGCTCTGGGATAAGCCCGGGAAACTGGGTCTAATACCGGATATGACCACTGGACGCATGTTCTTGGTGGTGGAAAGTTTTTCGGCTGGGGATGGACTCGCGGTCTATCAGCTTGTTGGTGGGGTGATGGCCTACCAAGGCGACGACGGATAGCCGGCCTGAGAGGGTGACCGGCCACACTGGGACTGAGACACGGCCCAGACTCCTACGGGAGGCAGCAGTGGGGAATATTGCGCAATGGGCGGAAGCCTGACGCAGCGACGCCGCGTGGGGGATGAAGGCCTTCGGGTTGTAAACCTCTTTCACCACCGACGAAGCTAACGTGACGGTAGGTGGGGAAGAAGCGCCGGCTAACTACGTGCCAGCAGCCGCGGTAATACGTAGGGCGCAAGCGTTGTCCGGAATTATTGGGCGTAAAGAGCTCGTAGGTGGTTTGTCGCGTCTGCCGTGAAAACCCGAGGCTTAACCTCGGGCTGGCGGTGGATACGGGCAGACTAGAGGTAGGTAGGGGAGAACGGAATTCCCGGTGTAGCGGTGAAATGCGCAGATATCGGGAGGAACACCGGTGGCGAAGGCGGTTCTCTGGGCCTTACCTGACGCTGAGGAGCGAAAGCGTGGGGAGCGAACAGGATTAGATACCCTGGTAGTCCACGCCGTAAACGTTGGGCGCTAGGTGTGGGGTCTTTCCACGGACTCCGTGCCGGAGCTAACGCATTAAGCGCCCCGCCTGGGGAGTACGGCCGCAAGGCTAAAACTCAAAGGAATTGACGGGGGCCCGCACAAGCGGCGGAGCATGTTGCTTAATTCGACGCAACGCGAAGAACCTTACCAAGGTTTGACATCACCGGAAAACTCGCAGAGATGCGGGGTCCTTTTGGGCCGGTGACAGGTGGTGCATGGCTGTCGTCAGCTCGTGTCGTGAGATGTTGGGTTAAGTCCCGCAACGAGCGCAACCCTCGTTCCATGTTGCCAGCACGTAGTGGTGGGGACTCATGGGAGACTGCCGGGGTCAACTCGGAGGAAGGTGGGGATGACGTCAAGTCATCATGCCCCTTATGTCTTGGGCTGCAAACATGCTACAATGGCCGGTACAAAGGGCTGCGAAACCGTGAGGTGGAGCGAATCCCGGAAAGCCGGTCTCAGTTCGGATTGGGGTCTGCAACTCGACCCCATGAAGTCGGAGTCGCTAGTAATCGCAGATCAGCAACGCTGCGGTGAATACGTTCCCGGGCCTTGTACACACCGCCCGTCACGTCACGAAAGTCGGCAACACCCGAAGCCGGTGGCCCAACCCTTGTGGGGGGAGCCGTCGAAGGTGGGGCCGGCGATTGGGACGAAGTCGTAACAAGGTAGCCGTACCGGAAGGTGCGGCTGGATCACCTCCTTTCTAAGGAGCATCTCTGGCCTGGGTGTCACCGGTTTTGGTGCCGGGACGCTGAGGTCCATGACTCATGCCGCGAGCGAGTGTCTTGTGGGTGGGTTTGCTCATAGGTGGAGCACTGGCTATTC
>NZ_JBHLZP010000929.1:0-1842 GCF_042429965.1 Actinoallomurus acaciae | reverse complement strand
CCTCATCCCGGCGTACGCGCTGCTGGCCATCCCCGCGGCGGAGCTCGTACGCGGCGCGGCGACGCTGGGCCAGGGACGCTGGCGGCTCGCGACGGCCGGCGTGGTCGCCGCGGGCCTGGCCGTACACGCGGGCGGCCAGCAGATCGTCCTCGGCCACATGGTCCGCACCCAGTACAAGGCGCGCCGGGACTACGGCGCCATCGCCGGCGAACTGCGCTCCCTCGGCGTACGGGCCCCGTGCACGCTGGCGGGTGAGCAGGCCCCCGTGCTCGCCTTCTACGCCGGCTGCCGATCGATGCAGATCGCCGGGAACGACGCGTCCACCAACGTGCCCGGCCTGCTGGCCCAGGCGAACGTCACCCGCCTGGCCGTCGTGGAGTACACCAACGTACGCCCGCGCTACACCCACGGGTGGCACCACTACACCTTCACCACGCCGACCGGCCGCACGTGGCGCATCTTCGTCCCGCGACGCCCACCGGCCGCCCCGCGCAGTTAGCCTCAGCCGGCGAGGAGGCGGCGCAGCATCTCCTCGTCGTCCGGGCCGAGGCCGGTGACGAACCGCTGCAGCACCGCGGCGCGGTCGGATTCGCGGAGCAGGACCTCGTGCATGACCTGGGCGGCCCGTTCGGTGGCGTCCTTGGCCGGCAGGTAGGCGCCGCGCCTGCCCTCGGCGTCGCGGATGACGAGTTCCTTGTCCCAGAGGCGTTTCAGGATGGTGTGCACCGTGTTGTAGGCCAGCTCGCCGCCGATCCGCGCCTGGACCTCGGACGGCGTGAGGGGCCGATCGGTGGCGTGCAGGACGCGGAGAATCTCCGCCTCGAGCTGCCCGGCGCCTCGACGTCCTCCGGTCATATGGTCACTTTACCGGTGGTACATCCGGATATGAGGGCCCTGTTTTGATCAGCTCTTCCGCTTCCGCGGTACGGCGCGACGTGCGACGGCCGCGTCGGCCCGAACGCCCGGCGGCCGAGGCCCGTGGCCCTTTTGTCCTCCGCCTCAGCAGCTCACCTGTACTATCTGGGTAGTAGTACAGTCGCGATACACGGGAGCGGTGGACGGACACGTGCGAATGCCGCGGTACGGGCCGACGGTCGCCATGACGGCGACGACACCGGCAACGACCCGCCGAGGAGCCCGCAGTCCAATCGGCACCGGTTCGAAGGCCACCGAGCAGTGCGGCGTCGCCCGTCGCCCGACTCAACGCGGACCGCGCACGATCGCGACCCGCCCGCCGGTCCACTGACCGCCGGCGGGCACTGACGCCTCGTCGGCCCGGACCCGGCGGTCCGGGTGCCCGTTCTTCATCTCGTGTTTCATCGGTGTCGATCCGCTAAGGGGACATTAGAGTTCATGAGCCGAAGCGCCCTCGTACGGCAGCCGCCTGATCTCGTGCCGATTCAGGCCGATGGGTCCGTCGGCGCGCGGGGTCCGGTCCGCGGATGGCTCGTCGCGGTGCTTCTCCTGGCCGGTCTGGCCCTCGGGCTCACCGGAGCGGGACTCGCCGACGTCGACGTCGCGGGCGGACTCTGGGACGGGGCGGACTGGGTCTCCCAAGGCGCCGCGCGGATCCGCTGGGGGCTCGTGCCGGTGATCGTGGCTCTCACCGCGCTGCACTATCTGACATCGGCACTCGGCGTACGGGCGACCGCCTCCGGAGCCTCCGAGTCCGCCCGGCCGGACCGGCTCGGCATCTGGGAGATCACCGGCGCGCAGTTCGCCGGAGCGGCGGCGAACCGGCTCGCGCCCGCCGGGCTCGGCACCGCGGCCGTCACCTGCCGTTACCTCACCCGCCGCGGCCTGCCGGCCTGCGCGGCGACGACGACGGTGGCCGTGGTCGGG
>NZ_JBHLZP010000928.1:0-1843 GCF_042429965.1 Actinoallomurus acaciae | reverse complement strand
GCCCTCGCCCGCGCGGGCGTGGCCGTGGATCTGCTTCACGCGGCGACGTGCGCGGGGGCGGTGGCGCTGCTGCCGGCCTGGCGGCGGGCGGCTCTGGCCGACGGTACGGGCGCGGTGGTCTTCGCCATGGGCGGCCTGACCCGCACCCGTCCCACGTCGGCCGCGGCCCCTTAATGGTCGCGCAGGGCCTTGACGAGCTGTGCCTTGGTCATCGTCGACCGGCCCTTGAGACCGATCTCCCGGGCGCGCTCGACCAGGTCGTCCTTGCTCCACTCGTCATACGACGGGCTCTTGCCGCCCTTCTTGCCGACCGCCTTGCGTGAGCTGCCCGCGGCCGCGTTGGCGATCCGGGCCGACTTCTCCTTGCTCTCGCCCTTCTCGCGGAGCTTCTGGTAGGTCTTCTCGTCCTTGATCTGTGCTCTCGGCATCGATGTGCTCCCTTCTCGGTCGGCCGTTATGGGTCGCCTACCCACTCTGCGTGTTTCACACCTGCTCACGGGTAGCGCGAGGAGTGTGGACGACAGGCGAGGGGACGCCGTGACGCTCGTGCGCAGCGACCTCGGGGGCCCCGGCATCCGCCGGCGGCGGTGCGGACGCGGGTTCCGCTACTTCGGCGGAGAGGCCGTCGCGATCAGTGATCCCGGGACGCTCGCCCGCGTAAAGGCGCTGGTGATCCCGCCGGCGTGGGAGGACGTGTGGATCTGTCCCGACGAGAACGGGCACATCCAGGCCGTCGGGACCGACGCGGCGGGCCGGCGGCAGTACCGGTACCACGATCGGTGGCGTGCGCGCCGCGACCGGGAGAAGCACGACCGCGTCCTGGCGTTCGGCGCCGTCCTGCCCCGTGTCCGCGAGCGGGTCGAGCGCCACCTGGCCGGCCGGGGGCTGGGCCGCGAGCGCGTGCTCGCCGCCGCGATACGCCTGATCGACCTGGGCTTCTTCCGGCCGGGCGGCGAGAAGTACGCCGCGGAGAACGGCACGTACGGCCTGGCGACGGTCCGCCGGGAGCAGGTGATGTGCTCCCGCGGCGAGATCGTCTTCGATACACCGCCAAGGGCGCGAAGGAACGCGAGCAGGCCCTCGTCGACGACCAGGTGATCGCCGTCGTACGGAGCCTGAAGCGGCGCCGGAGCGGCGGGGAGGAGCTGCTGGCCTACCGGAGCGGCCAGCGCCGGCACAACGTCACCGCCGCGGACATCAACGACCACCTCCGGGAGCTCTCCTCCTACATCGACCCGCGGATCATCGAGCTGTACGAGCAGGGCGTCACGATCGAGCCGGCGCTCGCCGACCTCGGAAAGGGGCGCGACCTCGGCGAGCTCGCCACGCGGGGGCCGGCCGAGAAGGCCGTCCTGACGATCCTCACCGGCCACGCCGGGTCGCGGTGACCGTCCGGCGGCCGACGGGCCCCAGCCCCCGCGCGAACGTCGGTGGGACACGTCGGCGGTCGAGGGAGCGCTGGACCAGGCCGCCCAGCTCGTCGGTGACCGTGAGCGCCGGGGTCGTCCGCATCCGCCGGACCGCGATCCCTTCGCGCAGGGCCCATGGGCAGACCTCGGCCTCCTCTAAGTCGAGGGTCGTCATCAGGGCCTCGGCCACGATCGCTCCCGCGACGATCTGGTGCACCCGGCTCTTCGCGACTCCCGGTAGCCGGGCCCGGCGCCGGGCGTCGCAGGCGGCGAGCTCGGGGATCCGGTCGCGCAGCAGGTCGCGGCGCAGGACTCGGTGCGCGTACGGGCCGGCCGCGCCTCCCGGTGCTCCGGTCAGGCGGGCGAGCTGCTTGAAGGTCTTGGACGCCGCCACCGCCCGCCGCGCCGGGGGAAGCCCGCGGATCCGGCCGGCG
>NZ_JBHLZP010000927.1:0-1844 GCF_042429965.1 Actinoallomurus acaciae | reverse complement strand
GGACCACGACGGCGGCCTGCTCGACCGACTCGGCCAGGACCGCCTCGATCTCCCCCAACTCGACCCGATGACCACGAATCTTCACCTGACCATCCGCACGACCCGCGAACTCCAGCGCGCCATCGGCGTTCCACCGGGCCAGGTCGCCCGTGCGGTACATGCGGCCACCGCCGAACGGGTCGGCCACGAACCGCTCCGCCGTCAACCCCGGACGATTGAGATAGCCGTACGCGAGACCGGCCCCGGCGACGTACAGTTCGCCGAGCACTCCCCGGGGGACCGGCCGCAGCGTCTCGTCCAGCAGATAGACGCGGGTGTTGTCCAGCTCGTACGGGCGGCGGTCCGGGCCGTGCCAGCCGTAGGAGTCCACCGACGCCTCGGTCGGCCCGTAGAGGTCGTGACAGACGAGGCCGGGGACGGCGCAGATTTTCGCCCACAGCCCCGGGTCGATGGCCTCACCACCGACCAGCAACACCTTCAGACCCGCCTCCAGCAGGCCCGCCGAGACCAGTTCCCGCAGATACGTCGGCGTCACATCCAGCACATCCAGGTCCCGCGCCGCCCGGACGACGGCGCCGTCATCGCGGTAGTCCTCCAGCACATGCAACGCGTGGCCATCGAACATCCACAACAACGGCTCCCACGAACCGTCGAACACGAACGAGGCCACATGCCCCACCCGCAGAGCCCGACCCGCAGGCTCCATCAACCGCCGCCGATGCGACAGGAACAGGTTGACCAGGCCGCGATGGGGCACCACGACGCCCTTCGGACGGCCGGTCGAGCCGGACGTGTAGATCACGTACGCCGCGCCGTCCGGCCGTGACCGATCGACCGGCGGACCGTCCGGCAGATCGGCCAGATCCTCCTCACGCAACACCAGCGCGGGCGCGGCGTCCCCCAACAAGAACTGCGCGCGGTCGGCGGGCTGGTCCCGGTCGAGAGGCAGGTACGCCGCACCCGCCTTCAACACCCCCAGCAACGCCGGAACCATCAGAGCACGCGGCAGGTCCAGGCCGACCACCTGGCCCGGACCGGCACCACGACCGATCAGCGACCACGCCAGCCGGTCGCTCCACTCCCCCAACTCCGCGAAACTCCACGACCGCCGCCCCGTCACCAACGCCGTCGCCCCCGGCGTACGCGCCGCCTGCGCCCCGAACAGGGCGGGCACGGAGAGGCCGGGGTCGGGCCGGGACGCGCCGGAGCGCAGGAGGTCCTCGGCCTCGCCGTCGAGCAGGACGTCGACACGTCCGATCGGCCGGCCGGGGTCGGCGGTGACCGTCGCGAGGACGTGGCGCAGCCGGGCGGCGAGGCGTTCGGCCGTGGCGTGGTCGTAGCGGTCGGCGCTGTACTCGACGACGCCGCGGAGACCGTCGCCGTGCTCGAAGAAGTCGAAGGACAGGTCGAACATCGCGACGTCCTGACCGACCGGCTCCGTGGGGACACCGCCGCCGGTCAGGTAGGAGACCATGACCTGGAACAGCGGGTGCCGGCCCGGCCGCCTCGGCGGGTTCACCGCCTCGACCACCTGCTCGAACGGCACGTCCTGGTGCTCGAACGCGGCCAGGTCCGCGTCCCGTACGCGGGCCAGCAGCGCGCGGAAGGACGGGTCGCCGGAGGTGTCGGTCCGCAGCACGAGCGTGTTGACGAAGAAGCCGACGAGGTCGTCCAGGCCCGGGTCGTTCCGCCCGGCGACCGGGGCGCCGAGCGGCAGGTCGGTGCCCGCGCCGAGCCGGGTCAGCAGGACGGCCACGGCCGCCTGCACGACCATGAACGGGCTCGTCCCGGTGGCCTGGGCCAGGGCGCGCAGCGGCCCGGCCGGGACCTCGAAGGCGACGGTG
>NZ_JBHLZP010000926.1:0-1851 GCF_042429965.1 Actinoallomurus acaciae | reverse complement strand
GTCAGCTCCCGGATGAACAGCAAGGTCAGCGGCAGGTACAGCCCGGACCCGAGCGCGTCGACGAACAGACCGGCGACGAAGGCCTTCTCACGGGCGGGGGTGGATGAGGTCGGCGAGCGCATCCCGCCCACTGTCTCGTGACCGGCCACACGCGTGGATCGGCCGATGGTCCTACGCCCCGAGCCGAGCACCCGCCGGCGCCTCCCACGGCCCTGGACACTGCCCCGAAATCCCGCCGACCCGGCACACCCCGCCCAAGCACCCCGTGCTCAAGCAGACGCCCCGCCCGAAGACACGCCCCGCCCGAAGACACGCCCCGCCCGAAGACACGCCCCGCCCGCCCTGGGGGGCCGACCCCACTCCCATTGTCAAGGGACTCCACGCGCCAAGGGAAGACCGCGTTACCGGCTGTGGACAACCCACGGCCTTGGGGCAGGTCCTAAGCCTCTCAGCCGAGGCATGGACCGGCCCGACGGCCGATGTCCTCGTGCGGTCCCTGCTCCTAGCGTCGTCGACCATGAAGGCACTGATCACCGGGGCGTCCCGCGGACTCGGCCTTGCGCTGGCCCGTGCGCTCGCCCGCGAAGGCTGGGAACTGGTCCTCGACGCACGCGGCGGCCCCGAGCTGGAGAAGGCGGCCGCCGGGCTGGGCTCGGTACGCACCGTCGCCGGCGACGTCTCCGACCCCACGCACCGTGCCGCGCTGATCGACGCCGCGGACGGCCTGGACCTGCTGGTCAACAACGCGAGCACGCTCGGCGCCACCCCGTTGCCGGCCCTCTCCGGCTACCCGCTGGACGAGCTCACACACGCGTTCGCGGTCAACACCATCGGGCCCCTGGCGCTCATCCAGGGGCTCCTGCCGGTCCTGCGCGAACGCCGCGGCGCGATCGTCAACATCAGTTCCGACGCCGCGACCGAGCCGTACGAGGGCTGGGGCGGGTACGGCGCGACCAAGGCCGCGCTGGAGCAGCTGTCCAACGTGCTCGCCGCCGAGGAGCCCGAGGTGGCCGTGTGGTGGGTGGACCCCGGCGAGATGCGCACCGGGATGCTCGCCGCGGCCGGCGAGGACGCCGAGGCGGCGCCGCGCCCGGAGGAGGTGGCCGTGCCCGCGCTGCTCAGGCTGGTCGCCGAACGCCTGCCGAGCGGCCGCTACACCGCCTCCGGCCTGGCCCGATGACGGCGCTGGCCGCCGGCGAGGAGAGCGCGGTCCGGCCGCCGTCGCCGCTCGCGCGGCCGTACCGGCTGGCCACGATCGGGATCATCGCGATCGCCGGCCTGCTCGCGTTCGAGCAGATGGCGGTCGGGACGGCGATGCCGGTGGCAGCGCGCGACCTGCACGGTGTGCCGCTGTACGCCTGGGCGTTCAGCGCGGTGTTCATCGCCGGGCTGGTGGCCAACGGCTACGCCGGCGGCTGGGTGGACGCGCAAGGGCCCGCCCGGCCGATGTTCACCGGCCTCGCCGTCTTCGTCGCCGGGCTGCTCATCGTGGGCACGGCGCCCACGATGACCTGGTTCATCGCCGGGCGGGCGGTCCAGGGGTTCGGGTCGGGCCTCGCCGCGGTCCCGCTGTACGTCGTCGTGGCACGCGTCTACCCCGAGCAGAGCCGGCCGAAGATCTTCGCGGCGATGGCCGGGGCGTGGGTGGTGCCCTCGCTCGTCGGCCCGTCGATCGGCGGGCTGGTCGCCCAGCACTTCGGCTGGCGCTGGGTGTTCCTCGGGATCGTGCCGCTGGTGGTGCCGGCCGCGCTCGCGCTGGCCCCCACCGTCCGTGGGCTGCGCGCGGACGGCGCGATGCCGCGCGGGCGGATGCTCACGGCCGTCACGTCCTCGTAACGGACCGGCGTCCCA
>NZ_JBHLZP010000925.1:0-1852 GCF_042429965.1 Actinoallomurus acaciae | reverse complement strand
GGGCGGCGAGGCGGCGAAGGCCCTCCAGGCCACGGAGCCGGGCGGGCCCGCGGTCGAGGCCGCTGGCCGCCAGATCGGCGGCGCGGCCCAGGAGAACGGAGAGGAGGACGGAGAACCGGCCCTGCGCCCGGATGCGGGCCAGGGACACCCGGCGGACGGTTGGATCCACGGCGGCGGACGCGGGCAGGATGGTCTCCCCATCCCGTACGCGATCGGGCGGACGGGCGTGCGGACGGCGGCGAGGCATCCAGCAGGCCATGGCCTCCCCCGGCGTCTCCACTGGACCAGAGCGCGGGACCGGCGCTCCGGTGCCTCGATCCCTACCCGGCTCGAAGCCTCGTTAGTCTCTCGCGTCGCCGGTGCGCGTGGGGCTCAGAAGACCGGGATGATGTCCTCCGGGTCGATGTCCGCGACGTCGACGCCGTCGATGTCGAGTTCGGGAATGGCCGGGAAGGCGATCCCCCAGCGTTCGACGATCGCGCGGACGCGGGCCATCGCGACACGCCAGTTCTCCGCCTGCTCTTCGAAGGACAGGACGCCCAGGCCCGCGTCGCGGGCGTAGGACATCAGCACCCGGTGGTTGGGCAGGAAGTACGGCGGCAGGTCCCAGAAGCCCTCGGGCGGCTCCCACAGGATCATCGACAGGAAGACGAAGCCGGCCCGGAGCTGCTTCGTGATCAGGCCACGGGTGTCATCGGTCAGGCCCGGCCACTCGTTCTCCAGAATGGTCATGCAGATCTGCAGGTGACGGGACTCGTCGCGGCCGATGCGCTGGAACATCTCTCCGAAGACGGGGTGCCCGGTGCCCGAGGCCATCCCGCGGAACAGCGTGGAGGCGGCCATCTCCCCCATCATGAAGCTGGTGAACAGCACCGGGAGCGTGTAGCGGGTGACGGCGCTGTTGTAGCCGGTCCAGTAGCGTCCGCCGTTGTGGTAGAGCCAGCCGATGTTGTTGTGCGCGGCCTTCTCCAGGTCGGTCTTGGGCTCCCAGTCGAGCGGGCCGCCGGGCCACAGCCTGGCGATCGTCCGCTGGCAGCACTCCTCGTGGTTCATCTCGTCGCGCGTGATCGAGAAGAAGCACTTGCGGACCGGGTCCTCCTCGTGCTTCTCGAACGCCTGGATCGTGGCGCGTGCGAAGACCGCCGGGCCGGACGCGTCGAAGTTGGCCAGCACCGAGAACCAGTACATGATCCCGAGCCGCTGCTCGACGGTGAAGTCCTCGGGCCGCAACTCGTCCCAGGGCAGGTCGGCGGGGTTCCAGACCGTGCGTTTGGACTTTTCGTAGATCGCCGCGAGCTTGTCGGTCTCGACGTGCCACTCCATCGGATAGATGTTCGGCCGGGGCACGTCGGGCGCGGGCCAGAAGCCGCCCTCGGGGATCGTCAGCTTCCTGTCATCCATCCGCTGCTCCTCGCCGTGAGACCGCCCCTTGTGCCACCGTACGTCGCGCCGCGCTCGACGGCGTGACGTGCCGCGAGACCCGGGCGCGCTGGGCGAGCAGGACGCACACCAGCACTCCGGCCGCGGCCGTCACCGTGCTCATTCCCGCGCGCTCGCCGAGCAACAGCCACGACCAGACAAGAGTGAGCAGCGGCTGGGCCAGCTGCACCTGGCTCGCCCGCGCGACTCCGGCCCGGGCCAGGCCGGAGTACCAGGCGAAGAACCCCAGGAACATCGACACCGCGGACAGGTAGGCCAGGCCCGCGATCGCCGTGAGGTCCCAGCGCGGCGGCTCCGCGGCGAGCAGCACGGCCGTGACCGGCACGGTGACGGGCGCCGCGAGGATCAGCGCCCAGCTCACCACCGCGCCGCCGGGCATCTGCCGCGCGAGGCGCCCGCCCTCGGCGTACCA
>NZ_JBHLZP010000924.1:0-1858 GCF_042429965.1 Actinoallomurus acaciae | reverse complement strand
TGGCCGACGCGCTCGTGCGCTCCGGCGCACCGTTGACCGCGCCGCTGGCCGCGCACGGCGTGAAGTATGTCGCCGTCGACGCCGGAGCCCCGGACGGCCGGCTCGCCGGGGCCGAACGCCTCGTCGCGGGCCCGGACCTCACGCTGTACCGCCTCCCCGCTTCCGTTCCGGCGAATTCGGCCCACATTCCGCGATTGCCGGTCTACATTGCGTGGTTTATTACATTTGCGACATTTATCTGGTCTGTGCGAGTACCGACTAGTAACCTCGAAAAACGATCACTTCCGAAGGAGTCATGATGCGGATCGCCGCCGCCGTGCTCGCCGGAGCCGTCCTCGCCCTGCTGACCTCGTTCGGGGTCGTACGGGTCGTCACGACGTCCGAGAAGGATCCGGTCGCCAAGCCGCTGTACAACTACGGCACGCGGTGACCGGTGGGTCCACGCGACCGGTCCGGTGAGGGAGCGCTGGACGTCGTCATCCCGGCGAGGAACGAGGCGGCGCGGCTCGCCGACGGTCTGGCGACCCTGTCCGGCGTCCTCTCCGAGCTCCCCGTGCTGGCCACCATCACCGTCGTGGACAGCGCCAGTACCGATGCCACCGCCGAGATCGCCCGCCGGTGGTCCGGGCCGGTGCCGGTGCGTCTCCTGCGCTGCCCCCGGCCCGGCAAGGGCGCGGCGGTACGGGCCGGGCTGCTCGCCACCACCGCGCCGTACACCGGCTTCTGCGACGCCGACATGGCCACCGGGCCGGACGTCCTCCCGGACGTGCTCGCCATGCTCCGCGCCGGCGCCCAGGTGATCATCGGGTCCCGCCGCCATCCCGAGTCGGACGTGGAGATCTACGGTCGCCCGCTTCGCCGCGTCGGCGCCCTCACCTTCAACCGGCTCTGCCGTGACATCACCGGCGGCGTCACCGACACCCAGTGCGGCTTCAAGTTCTTCGCCGGGCCGCTGGCCCGGGCCGCCGCCGGGGAGCTGCGCACGGCCGGGTTCGCCTTCGACGTCGAGCTGCTGGTGAACTGCCGCCGGCGCGGCGCCGCCATCACCGAGATCCCGGTGACCTGGCGTGACATGCCCGGATCGACGTTCTCGATCACCCGGCACGCGGCAGGCTGCCTGCGGGACCTGCTCCGCGTCCGCGCGGCGGCGCGCCGGACCGTGGCCGCACCGCCGATGGTCCCGGTCGCCGACGAACTCCACGCCGGATGAGACGGGCGAAGAACCGGAACAGCGTCGCGGTCGTGAACTGGCGCGATCCGTGGCACCCGGCGGCGGGCGGCGCCGAACGCTACGCCTGGGAGCTGGCCCGGCGGTTCGCCGCGGACGGCAGGCGGGTCGACTACGTGACGGGCCGGGCACGCGGGCAGGCCCGCCGGGAGACGGTCGAGGGCGTCCGGATCGTACGCCTCGGCGGCCGGTTCACCATCTATCCGCTGGTGCTCGCGTGGATGCTGGCGCGGCGCCGGTCCTGGGACGCCGTGCTCGACTGCCAGAACGGCATCCCGTTCTTCACCCCGTGGGTGCTGCCGCGCGGCGTGCCGGTGTTCTGCGTCGTCCATCACGTGCACGACGAGCAGTTCGGCATGCACTTCCCCGGCTGGGCGGCCAGGGTCGGGCGGCTTCTGGAGGGCCCGGTGGCCCGCCGCGCGTACCGGCGCCACGCCTGCGTCGCCGTCTCGCCGTCCACGGTCGCGGCCATGCGCGAGCGTCTCGGCTGGACCGGCCCGGTGTACGTCGTGCCCAACGGCGTCGTCCCGCCCGCGTCGCCGCCCGCGCCAGGCGAGGACGCCGGGCTGGTCTGCGTCAGCCGCCTCGTGCCGCACAAACGGCTGGGCCGCCTCCTCGATCTGGCCGAAC